>CAZOKO010000012.1:0-37406 GCA_964580455.1 uncultured Thermodesulfobacteriota bacterium
ACTTATATAGCAGGAATTTCCATAATGCTCAAAATAATCACAACGATACTGGATAAAAATACAAACCGGACAGATACATCCAATCTAGTACCTAGTATCCATCAGTTAAAAGCATACCACACCATCTGATAACAATCAAACCAATTTGAGCTTTGACCTGCTTGCTTAACTATTGCAAATATGATAATATTATGTTTGTTATTTTTGGAAGGTTCTATGTTGGAAAAACTGATTTGTCAAAACAAGAAGTCACGTCATGATTATCATATTGTCACCTCTTATGAAGCCGGTCTGGTACTTAAAGGAAGTGAGGTGAAATCATGTCGCTTGGGGAGGGCTAATCTAAAAGACGGTTACGGCTTGATCAAAGATGGAGAAATCTATCTTGTCAACTCCCATATTAGTCCTTATACCTATGCCCACCAACTCAACCATGACCCTTTAAGGAAAAGGAAGTTACTTTTTCACAAAAGTGAAATAAAAAAACTCTATGGTAAAATAAGGGAAAAAGGGTTTACACTAATTCCTTTAAAAATGTACTTTAAGAATGGGAAGGTAAAGGTTGAGATGGCAGTAGCCAAGGGCAAAAAGACACATGATAAACGTGAGGATATAAAACGAAAAGATTTTGCCCGTGATGCAGAAAAGGATTTCAAAGGGAAAAAGATAAAAGGAATATAAGTACCATCAAAAGGATTTAAATACTAAGCACAGAGAGGAGGGAAGATAAAACATCTGCTCTTTGATATCTAGATATTTCTCTGGCTCCCCCGTTAGATAGTAGGACTTGAGAAATAGGTAATTTATTCAACATTATAAACATATAACAAGTTCACCTGCCATATAGAAAGTATCTAACGGGGTGAATATGTGGTTTGGTTTTGGTAATAAAGGAAAGGGGGCGAAACGGTTTCGACGGGGATAAGTGAAGCTTAAGGGGCATGTCGAGGTTTCTACCTGCTCGTTAAACAGGTGGGATTAAACATAATTGCAAACGATTATGATTACGCCCTTGCTGCCTAATCAGCAGTAAGCGTCCTTTTAGTCTTTTCCCGTGGGGCTAAAAAGGGCGTCGACTTAGCGGGATAGTTTTCACCTCATGCTTGTGGGGATGAAGATGAAACTAAATAAGCTAGCTCCTTAAAAATCCTGCCTGTAGGAGTTACAAGAAGCGAAACTTAATATACAGGCTAAGCATGTAGAACCTTAAGTGGAGTATTTCCGGACGCGGGTTCGACTCCCGCCGCCTCCACCAGCCTTCGCTTCAAAACAAAGTGAAGATGTGAAGGATGCCGTGACAAAGCCCTGCTCCACGATCAGAGTCAGGGGTAGGTTTTGCCTAAATGACTGAATTGGGAATTTTCTTTCCTTAGGTGAAATGGATTAGGGGGAGGGGAGAAGTAAGCTCCTTTACTTCTTACTAGATCATCTTACCTATTTTAAATTCCCCTTAAGGATCTGAACAACAGTCTCTACCACTTCAGACGCCTCAGGGCTTTTTAGCACTACTGCATCCGCACCGGCATTGAGCGCACTCTTTCTGGTTTCAGGTCGATCGTCGCCTGTAAACAGGATCAGCTTTGTCCCCCGGCAGTTCTCTGTTGCTCGCACCTGTTTACATATATCTATACCCGAGAGAATGGGGAGCATAAAATCCATCACTGCTGCTGCGGGCTTTCCCTGCATGATAAGATTCAAACCCTCACGCCCATTGGTTGCAGTCACAGGGTGAAAACCTGCTTTTTGAAAAAGACGAGTATAGAGCTTCAGGAAAACAGGGTTATCATCCACGATGACCAGTTTTTGAGGTTCAGATACACGTTTTGACAACTGCTTCTCCTCATCCTGCTCTTCATCGATTACAAGAAGCATATCAGTGCTTTTGAGCTTTGTTTTCAGGTTTGGGAAGATGTAATCATGTCCATTACTGCGAAGACCAATAACTCCTCGTTTCATTTGCCCGGAAACTTCGCTGATAGTCTCACCAAGCATACTTGACCCATCCTGGACTTTTACCCATTGGGGAATAACGTTGTTCTTAACAGAATATTCGGTAGACTGTGTCTGCTTTCCTGTAACAGCAAGGATATCACCGGCAATCCGCTTACCTGCCGTGGCAAAAGGTGAGATGACACTGTCTGCTCCAGCTCGTAAAATCTTTTTCTCCGAAGAAGCTTCTTCCGCTCTTGCAATGATATGAAGGGTCGGATTCAACTCGCGAGTAGTGAGGACAACAAACAGATTGTCAGGATCCGAATTGAGGAGAGCCAGCAGACCCCTGGCTGATTTTATACCTGCTTCCAGCAGTACCGTTTCGTGGGTGGCATCTCCTTCAACATAAAAATATTTCTTTTCCCGGATTTCATGTATGTGTGAAGGGTCAGTCTCAATAACAACAAAATCGGAACCTGCCTTATTAAGATGCTCAGCTGCTGCTGCACCAACCCTTCCAAACCCACAGATGATGTAGTGAGACTTTAAAATCGATATCTGTTTTTTCATTTTCTTCACCTCCGATCTACCACTCTGAACATTTTCAATAAGGGACTCCGCTATAGTATGCCCTGCAAATGCCAGACTTCCGAATCCTGTTAAGATAAGAAATATTGTAAATCCACGTCCCATCTCCGATAATGGCTTCACTTCTCCGAAACCTACAGTCGCGATAGTGATAACCGACATGTAGAGTGCATCAAGCATGGTATACCCTTCAATTAATATATAGCCCGAGGCACCGATCATAATAATAGACAGGCACAACATCAGAGCAATCACAATTCGGCGATTTGAAGACATGACTAAATTCTCGGAAATCCTATAACCTATAGAAGTAAAAATCTTTTTATTGGTTATTAAACATTGCCGACCTCGAAAAAAGTCGGATTTCCCCTCCCCTGGTGGGAGGGGATTAAGGTGAGGGGGAACTTAACTGCTAGAATTATCGTTGTTTTCACCCTCTCCCATCAAGGGAGGGAACATTTTTGAATTTCTACACCCTTCCCCCACAATTCTGTTTCTACCTTCTTCCTTCGCTTTGTAGAGACATTTGTCTGCCTTTTCTATTAGCAACTCAGCTGAAACTTCTTCCCCATCAATGCCATGCTCAAAACCGCTTATGCCAAAGCTTGCCGTAATCTTTATTTCCTTTTTTTCTACTGGAATCACCATCTCAGACACAAGACAACGAATTCTCTCCACCACAAGCCATGTTCCGTCTAAACCTGTTTCCGGCAACACAAGTATGAACTCTTCGCCTCCGTACCTTGCTAGCCAGTCAATGCCTTCGCGAATAGTACTCATGATACATCCTACACATTCTTTTAAAACTAGGTCCCCTACTTGATGACCATATGTATCATTGATCCTCTTGAAATGATCGATATCAGCCATTACAATGTGGAGAGGACGTCTGTAACGTTTGCTTCTCTTAACTTCCTGGGGTAGATGTTCCATCAAATAGCCACGATTCTAGCATTTGGTGAGTGGGTCGGTTATGGAAAGCTTCTTTATTTCCTGGTAGGCTTTGGATAGGGATCTCTCTAACTCCAAAATACGTTCTCCAGCATTCATGCGTGCCAGAAGTTCAGCCTGATTAAACGGTTTGGTTAGATAGTCATCAGCCCCGGCATCCAGCCCGGCAATAATATCATCCTTTTCTGTTTTGGCTGTAAGCAGTACGATATAGACATAACCGGGGAATTTCTGTTTCCGTATAGCACGACAAAGTTCCAGCCCATCCATCTCAGGCATCATCCAGTCAGTTATAACTATTGGATAATAATTCTTGGACAGCATCTCCAGTGCCTCTCGGCCGTCATTGACAGATGTAACTTCTTTATCAGCTTTGGTAAGGTTCATTTCCAGTATTCGCCTGGAGACAGGATCATCCTCGGCTATTAATATGGGAAATGAATTGTTCATTGAATTATCCTTACAGGCACTTGATAGTACCTGAACGAAAAGTCTCGTTCAAGCCCCCCTTACCCCCCTTCTCTAAAGTGGGGAATAGGAGTGGCTTTTTCTAAAGGGGGAATTATTCAACTTTAGTCACTTTGTTTTACTTTAGCTCACTTACTATTGACAAACAGCCTACTCAACTACTCACCAACTCAACTAACGCCCTACGCGACCTTTATCTCCCCTGTTATCTGGTCACACTGCTCTTTAATGAGTTTGGAGGCTTCAGCAGCTCCTTCTAAGCTGTCCTGCCGGGCTTTTTCTTCAACACCTTTCGCTATCTCGGCTATCTCTTCTAATCCAAGATTTGCGGAAGAGCCTTTTATAGAGTGCGCTGCCGCAACTACCTGTTGGGCATCGCTCGCATCAATCCCCGCCTTCAATTTATCCAGGTTAGACTCTGTCGTCTCCAAAAATAGCTCCACTAACTCAAGGTATTCATCCTCTTCCAAACCTAAATTCTCAGCCAATCCCTTAACATCCATAATTAACTAACTCCTTTTTAATTTTGGATTTTAAAATTCAAAAAATGAAACCACGAAGGACACGAAGTTACACGAAGAGTAAAAAGATTTTGGGTTTTTAAATCCACAATCCGCAACCACGAAGAAACACGAAGGAAATAAAATATTCAAGCAGTATCAAGTATCCAGCATCATTTTAATTTCCCCTAAACCCTGTTCCCTGAACCCTGACCCCTTTGTCCTTAGTATCCAGTACCTAGCTCCCAGTCCCCATCATCTCCCCAACCAATCCCAATATCTGTTTCATCTGGAAAGGTTTATTTATCACCAGGTCAACTCCACACTTTTTCAATTCGTCATCTTTGAGTTGTACTTCCCAACCCGTAACCAATACCACTTTTGTTTTCCCGTTTAACTTTTTTATTTCCTCTGCTACCTGCCAGCCGGATATACCAGGCATTCCCAAATCGGTAAAAACCAGGTCAAACTTCTTTTTCTGAAAGAGTTCTATCCCTTTTTTGCCATTGGGGGCAATCTCAACCTCGTGCTCACCTTCCATTAAAATATCCTTGAGAAGCTCACGTACTCCTGCCTCATCCTCTATAACTAAAATTTTTGCCCTGCTTTTCTTTCTTGAGATAGGCTTTTCTTTTTCAACGTTTACCCCGGAAATGGGAAGTTTTATAGTAAAGGTAGTTCCCTGACCTTCAATACTATCAACTGTAATAGTCCCCCGATGACGATTTATGATTCCATAAGAGGCGCTCATACCCAACCCTGTGGACTGAACACCTTTGGTAGTGAAAAAAGGGTCAAAGATCCTATCCTGAATCTCTTTGGGAATACCTACACCTGTATCTTCAACTATAACAACCACATGGGTATTATCCATGAAAGTCTTTATGCTAATCTTACCCCCCTTGGGCATGACATCAAGGGCATTGTTAATAATGTTGCTAAATACTTCCCTCAGTTCAGAGGCGCTTCCTGCTATGGAAGGAATCTGAGAAAGTTCTTTTTGTATATCAATTTTTACCCCTTTTTGACTGGCTTCATCTTTCCACTTTACCTTAATAAATTCCAGGGTATGTTCAATAACTTCATTCAGGTCAACATCGGCAAAGTATTTATCATCATCCCTTTTTCGGGAGAACTCCTGAATCCTTTTCACAGTATCAACCCCATCGAAGGCAGCCTTTTCGATGATTCCCAAACTTTTTTTGAGATCACTTACCGCTTTCCTCCTTTCCTGCTTCCCCGGCGGTGCATCAATACCCCTCCTTAAAAGCTGGGTTCTGCCAAGGATAACTGCCAGAGTATTATTAAAGTTATGAGCTACTCCTCCAGCTAACTCTCCCAGTGACCTCAGTTTTTCAGATTGAAGGAGTTTTTCCTCCATTTCTTTCCTGTCAGTAATATCGTGGACGAAAGAAGTAAAAATATAATCACCTTTGATTTCCAGACCAAAGATGGAAGTTTCTGCAGAGAATTCCCTGCCGTCTTTTCTAAATCCTTTCGTTTCTATAGTCTTTCCGGTTATTGCTGATGTTTTGATTGTCTTAAATTTTTCCAAAGCCTTTTTCTGTAGTTCTCTATGCTTTGGAGGCACCAGCAAAAGCACAGACTTCCCCAATATTTCTTCGGGAGTATAACCATACATTTTTTCAGCTTTTTTATTAAAGGTTATAACCAACCCTTCTTTATTCACAGAGATAATGGCATCCGTAGCGTTCTCTATCAAACTATGATACCTTTCCTCTGAATTTTTCAACTCTTCCTCTGCCTTTTTTCTATCAGTTATATCTCTGATACTTGATACTGCTCCTGTGGTATTTTCTTCTATATCTTTCAATAACGAAAGGTTCAATTCGACATGAAATAACCTTCCATCCTTTCCCCTCCACACCTGTTCTACGCCAGTCAGCCTCTCCTTTTTTCCCAGTTTTGTTATTATTCTTTTAGCTTTTTCATAATCTTCCTCATCTTGTGACATCAATTCCCATATATGTTTTCCCACTATTTCATCCTTGTTGTATCCAAGCATCCTTTCTACAGCATTGTTAACTTGGACAATGCAAGCAGAAGGATCAGTTATCATAATCCCATCTACTGAGGATTCAAGGAGACGCCGCAGTTCCAGTGTGCGATCTTCCAGGAGTTTTTCTACCCTCAAAAGTGACCACTCTCTTCTAATCTTCTCGCAAAGGTCGATAAGATATTCAATTTTAAAAGGCTTTCGTACAAATGCATCTGCCCCCATTTGTGTGACCTTCATGGCTAAATCAGGACTGGGATCACCGGTAGAGACTAAGACTGCTGCCTGACTTCGGGGCGATTTAAAAGCAGTGAGAAGTTTAGCACCATCGTAGTCGGGCAAATGATAATCAAGAATGACGACTTCGGGATTAACCTCCTCGAATAAGCTATTAGCTTGACTGCCATCGGAAGCCTCAAAAACAGAATAGCCATACTTTCTTAACCCTTCGCAGACAGTTTCCCTCAAGCTTTTATTATCCTCCACAACCATTACTCGCAAATTTCTCTGCTCTGTTTTTCCTGACAATATATTCTCTATAGCAGATTGCAAAACTTCAGGGTTGTATGGAACTGAGATGAAACCATTGGCACCCAGTTCCCGTGTTATCTCTTCGGCATCGCTCCCGCTGAAAGTTGCTGACATGACCAGAATAGGTACCCTGTTAAAATCAGAAAATTCCAGAGAACGCAGCAACCTGCATAATTTCCAGCCATCTATCCCAGGCATGTAGAGATCAGTAATAATCAAATCAACTGATTTTATCTCCGCTAGCTTCTTTAAAGCCTCTTCCCCTCCTCCACAGGCAATGACTTCTTTTCCACTTTTCTCAAGATAATTAGCCAGCATCCAAAGCTGCACTGGATCATCGTTGACTATAAGAATCTTATTTTTCAGTGACTTTTTCATAACAACCCTCAAATTAGATTTTAAAAATTAACCGCGAAGGCGCGAAGAACACTAAGGGTAAAGTGATTTTGGATTTTGGGATTTAAAATAATTTAACCATTAAACACGAAGAGAACTATAAAAATATTCTCGTGATACCTACTTCTTTTAGATAAATTGTTCACACATTTCTATTAGATTATTTATTAAACCTAAAATTCATTTTTCTTTTTTCCTTCGTGCTTCTTCGTGCCCTGGTTCAAATTCAACCCCTCACCCACTTCTCCACCATCCCAAAAACTACTTCTCTCTTAATCGGTTTAGGAATGTAGTAATCCATACCTGCCTCAAGACATATCTCCCTGTCTCCCTCCATGACGTTGGCGGTCATGGCGATGATGGGAATCCTTGTGATTTTGGGTTGCGGATTTTGGATTGCGGATTGCGATTCTAAATTTCGAATCGCCTCTGTTGCCTCAATCCCATCCATCACAGGCATCTGTATATCCATGAAGATGAGGTCATATCCTTCTTCTTTTCCTCTGGCCCCTGACCCCTGGCCCCTGACCCCTGAGCTTTTATACATTTCCACCGCTTCCTTGCCATTAACTGCTACTTCTACCTGGTAACCAGCTTTGGTTAGCATCTTTGAGGCAAGCTTCTGATTGACAGGGTTATCCTCGACCAGCAGAATACGCACTGCATGCTTGATTTCTTCTTTTAACGTGTGTTGAGTGGTTATCTCCTCTTTTTTCTCTTCTGTCTTTTCACCCAGCAATTGTCCTACCATGTTAAAGAGCTTTTGCCGGCGAACAGGTTTGGGTAAAAATCCGTCAAACCCTGCCTCCCTGCACTTCTTTGCCCCGTCAACTGTGGAAGATGAAAATGCCAAAAGGGGAAGTTCTTTCAGCCTTTCATTCTGACTAAACCTCTTCGCAATTTCATGACCACTCATCTCAGGCATCTTTATATCAATAATAGCAAGGTCAAAGGGATTACCATTTTCTAAAGCAGAAAGCGCAGTCGATTCCACCCTCTCTGCCTCAGAGATCAACTCCGCATGTACCCCCATGGAGATTAACATGTGGTCTAATATGACCAGGTTATTCTTATTATCGTCCACGACCAGTACCTTCTTCCCCTTAAGGGAAACGGGATGCCACTTATGGGAAGGCTTTTTGTCAGATTTTTTGAGGATGGCGGTGAAATGAAAAATGCTTCCCGCATTTCGGATTATGGATTGTGGATTGTGGATTTCTGATTGTGAACTGTGGATTTTAGATTGTGGATCTTTGTTTGCGGATTGGTTGTTTCCTATTCCACAATCGACAGGGCTTTCTACCCAGACATCTCCGCCCATTGCTTCGGAGATACTTTTGCAGATGGATAAACCAAGACCTGTGCCGCCAAACTCACGGGTAGTGGAACCATCGGCCTGACCGAATGCCTCAAAGATGTGTTCTAATTTGTCTTTGGGAATACCAATGCCGGTATCCTTCACTCTGGCGTGCAGTTTGACCTGATCTTCGGTCTCTTCCTCTATTTCCAGGGAAAGCTCAATCTCCCCCTCACTGGTAAATTTTGTGGCATTCCCTGCCAGATTGATAAGCACCTGGCGATACCTTGATGGGTCTCCCTTAAGATAAGAGGGGAGTTCATCACCTATGCGGCACAAAAACTCTACAGGTTTTCCTTCTACCTTGGGTTTAATCAGATCGCACACATCATAGGCTAGAAGCTCTGGATCAAAGTCAATCTCTTCAAGGGTCATCTTCCCCGCTTCCATCTTGGAAAAGTCGAGGATATCGTCTATTAATGAAAGAAGGGCATCTCCGCTTCGTTTGACAGTTAGGAGATAATCTTTTTGTTCATCATCAAGCTTTGTCTCCAGCAACATATCGGTAAAACCAATTATTGCATTCATGGGAGTGCGAATCTCATGGCTCATATTGGCAAGAAACTCACTCTTGGTCATATTGGCCATCTCTGCCTGTAAGGTTAACCGGTTAGCCCGACCTATAGCTTCTTCTAATACAGCGTTTGTTTCTTTCAACTTCTCTTCAGACAATTTGCGTTGTTTCTCCTGTTTGTCTCGCTGTAATCTTGCATGTAGAATCGGAGCCGTATGTAAAGCAATGCTTTCCAGCAGCTTCTGGTCATTTTCATCATAGTCTGTCTCCTTATTTCCCACCATAATAACTCCAATGATTTTTCCACCATGAGCAATGGGAGTAACCAGTACTCTATGTATAATGATATGTCCCTCGGGTGTTTTCAATCCTCCATTGGAGAGAAAGGACTTATTCTCCATGAGTGAACGTCCCCAGATTCCACCCCAACTCTCTGGGGGAAACACTAGAGCTTTATTGGACATTTTACACTTCTCCCAAACCCCTTCCGTAAGAGAGGGTAAAACCAGTGATCCATCTTCATCTATGTATCCAAAGACACCATATTTGCTTTCTATGTTTTCCAGTACGGCCTGCAACACTTTTACATATATTTTATCATCAGAAACGGTGAGGAATATGTCAGCGATCTTGTTTCTTGTAGCGAGCTCTCGTTCCGAAAGCCTGAGTTCTTCCTCAGCATGCTTGCGTTCGGTGATCTCTGATTGCAACTTTACCTTTGATGCCATAATAGTTAGATTGAGTCTTATAATAAAAATGGTAACCCACACCATTATGACAAACAAGATAAAGACAGCTAAAAACCATGGCCAGTATTTTCTTATAACATCGGCAGGAGTTATTTTGCCCAGATCCTTATATGGTCCAATCTTCAACTCCTTTAAGCATTCATGAATCGGCTGGTAATTAAGAGGAATATCCCAACCTGCGCAACTCGCAGCCATTGCGGCTATATGGTGTGGATATAATCTTAACAGTTCGACAGCCACTTGTTTGGAAATCTTATCTGGAGTATGTTTTAGTTTAGAAAAAGGCCATTCAGGATATAATTTTGTGGACAGGAGAAAGGGGAATTTATTTCCATAGCCTTTTTTATTGTTAATCACTTTGAAATCATTAATACTTATCTTTCCTTCAGCCTCCATCCTCTCCAGCGTATCTGTTCTCACTGTCCCTGCATCAACTCTGCCATCCCTAACTGCATAGACAACATTATCATGTGTGCCACCGAATGTAATTTCATCAAAGTCGGAAAATGGGTCAATACCCTTCTCCTTCATCTCTCGCCATGCCATTACAAAACCACCAAAAGAATTTTTATCCACTGCTATAAAGCTCCTGCCTTTAAGATCGTTCATAGACTTAATTCTTTTGTTATCAGCTCTGCAAAAGATGACACCTCCGAATTTATTAGTACGAATATCCCACGTCCCATTTTCAATAGTTGCTATATTGCTTACTCCATAATATTGCTCCAGTTCCACATAAACGTAAGGATTGCAAATAATGAAATCTGCCTCACTTTTTTCCACCGCAGTATAAATCCGATCAAAATCGAGTGGGACAATAGCAAAGGAATAACTGGGAATATTTGCTGTCAGATACTTAGCTGTAAGCGACCACTTTTCAAGACACCTCTCTTTTCCCCTCTTTGCCAGCACACCTATCTTGAGTGTTGTTCCCTGATCTTGTGCGGAAGCAGGAGAGATTATCATTAGTGCCAATATCAAGGTGATGAAGATATGAATTATTTTAACTTCGGTTTTCATGATTTGAGGTCTTTTTATTTTTGATTTTGGATTGCGGAAAAATTAAACGCAAAGTTTACCCCGTTAGAAATAAAAGGAATCTTTAACTAAGAGAGGTCTAATCCAAAGTAAGAAACATTGTAAATGGCCTATCTATCCTCTTAATATTTCTAATGGGGACACAAAGAAACGCTAAGGATAATTATCTATTCTTGTGGTAGCCGCAGCCTTTAGGCTGCGAAATATGTAGAAATTATTACATTTTCTAAATGCAAGCTAAAGCTTGCGGATATCAATCTCTATTGTGACACAATTCATACATATAAATATAAAACCCTCTTCAATCCTTTATATTCTTTTGCCAAAAAGAATATCGGAAAATATGGGATAAACTTTATAAAAATACATAAATAAAAGGGAATGGGGGGGGGTAGGAATTTATATTTTAGATTTTGGATTTAGAAAACCGCGAAGGCACGAAGAAACGCTAAGGGTAAAGAATTTTGGACTGGGAAAGAAATTAACTGTCATTACGAGGAGTCTGCCTTGGCAGACGCCGAAGCAATCTCAAAAGTTTCTGGATTCCTGCTTCCACAGGAATGCCAATTGGGGGGACATGATTATAGATTACACAGTTGAAACATTGATAGTGATAGTAGCTATTACTTAAGAATTCAGGGATTGCGAATTGAGAAAATTCCTAAATCCCTGAATCCCTAAATTTTTTATGATTTATTTCAAATTTAGATATTCGAATGTTTTACCTTAACGAGACTTCTCATTCCGGACTAGTTTGTCTTCTTTCTCCCTGTCTCTCTTAAGGGGATAATAAACACTGCTGCTATGATAAGGGCTGAAGCCATGAAAATGAAACCTGCCCAGTGAGAGCCTGTTACATCCATCAGCTTTCCGGATAAAACCGGCCCGAAAAATCCACCTGTGTTTCCTACCATAAAGATGAGTCCCATAGCAGTGGCTGCCAGTCCGGGACCTATCTCTTCGAGTTCCACCGGGATGGTCATTAATATTGGTGCGATCGTTCCCATGGCAGCGCCGGCAATCATCAACGCTATGATGAGAGGAGTTCCCGTAAGGGTAGCAAAAGAAAGAATACAGAGCCCAAAAACGATAGCGCTTATTACAAGGAAGGGTTTTCTTTTTCCAAGTTTATCTGAAAGCATTCCACCCAGGATATTAAAAACAACACTCGTTCCCATCATAATGGAAACCAGTTCACCTGCCTTCTCTACTCCTCTCTCTTCTAAACTGATAGGAAGAAAGGTTATGATTGCCATCAAGCCAACCATGTTGAGCCCATAGAAAATGGAAAGGAACCAGAGATCCTTAATTTTAAAAACCTTCTTAAAGTTCTCTATTATATTCTGCTTTTTCTTCTCAGATGCCCCTTCAATTTTTCGATCCCTATATAAAAACATCCAGAGTATCCCCATGACAAGGACAAAACCTCCAATCACCACCATTGTTTTTCTCCAGCCACCAAATGCAGGAGACATTATGCCGGCAGAAGTTCCCATGGCAACTGCTGCCCCAATCCCCATACTTGAGATACACAACCCATTGGCTAAGGCAAGCTCCTTTGGTGGAAACCACGTACCAAGTGCCTTTGGCATATTAGGGCCTAAAACTGCCATCCCTGCACCAATGAAAAACATACAGGCAATAAGACTATTAGCACTTCCAACATAAAACCTGGACGCACCTGCTATTGCCACAATCAGGACAGCTACTCCCAGCGCCCACCTGGAACCAATTTTATCGCTAACGCCTCCGCCGATAGGGGCAAAGAAGAGGGATGCCAGGGTAAGCACACCCATAACCGATCCCATCTGTGCTTTAGTCAAAGGTATCTGCTCAAAAATCTCCTTGAACAGCGGCGGGATACAATTCATGGAGATAGTGGCAAAAAAGATATTGAGAAAGAGTAGAATGAGAACCAGCCAGCGAAAATTTGATTTTTGCTCTTCCATAAAATTGCTCCTTTCCTAAGATTGGTTTTTGTTAAATGAAACCACAGAGGATACAGAGAATTATTTTTCTGTGGTACCCCCGTTAGATAGTAAACCTTGTGGAAGGGTTATTTATCCAACAGGCTTGACATCTGACAGAGTTCACTTGCTTAGTAGGTATCTAACGGGGTGAATCTGTGATTTTATATATTCCTCCATGTTTTCATGATAATTTTGCCAGCATCTGAATGCAGTGTGTGCAAATCATCTCTAAAAATCCCCCCTATCCCTCCTTTTTCAAAGGGGCTATATCTTCAATTATGTATTTTTGTGGTAGCCGCAGCCATTTGGGCTGCGAAACATACAGAAATCATTGCATTTTCTAAACATTCCCTATTGTAACACAACCTCAAAGTGGGGAGAAAATAAATGAATTTCTTATTCAGGTTGAAACCGTTTCTAAAACATGATAGTATCAAAAAACAGGTTTTTATGCAATTCTATAAAAAATAAAACTTTTTATGGATTGCATCGTTATTATTTATAGTTTCAATGAGTCAGGAATTTGAACACTGATCAAAGAAATCCATCAGAAAAGCAGAGCGATGAGGAGTTGATGCTGCTTTATCAGAAAGGAGATGAGCGCGCTTTCGAGGTCATCTACTGGCGTCATCAGCAGGGCATTTTCAATTTCATTTGTCATTTTATTGGTGAAAGAGGAAACCAGGCAGAAGAGCTGCTTCAGGACGTATTTTTAAAAGTAGTTAAATCAAGTAAGCGATACAAGCCTACTGCCAAGCTTACAACCTGGTTGTACCAGATCGCCAGAAACGGCTGCATCGACCACTTCAGGAAAATGAAACATCGTAAGACGACTTCCCTGTCGCAGCCTATAGACAGCGAAGAAGAAATGGTCGTTGAATCAACCATCGCCAGTAGCAATCCATCTCCAGAGCAAACTGCTCGCACAGGTGAGATTGCTGATGTCCTGAAAAATGCAATAAGTACACTGTCTGAGGAACAAAGGGAAGTCTTTCTCATGCGAGAGGACTTAAATTTAAGCTTTGCAGAAATTTCCGAGCTTATAGAATGCCCCATAAATACAGCCAAGAGTAGAATGCGATATGCTTTAGAGCATTTACGTAAAACTCTTGAATTACAAGGAATAACTCAAAGTGAGGTGAGAGAAGGTGAAGTGTCCAGAATGTGATGGAAAACTGGTTGATTACCTATACAACGAACTTTCTCCAGAAGAGAGGCGTAAGATGGATGAACACTTTAAGATTTGCGAGAACTGTGTGAAGCAGTTGTCACAATTAAAGTTTGTCCACACCTCTTTTCAACAACTAACAAAACAGGAGCCTGGTTCCCTGGTTCATCAAAGAATATTAGCACACGCTAAGGATATATCCCTTCAGGAAAGGGGCTCCTGGCTGACCAGGTGGCTCTTCAGGCCATCAACTGCAACTGCAATGGTGGCACTTTTAGCTATCGGGATCTTTTACTACACCCAACAATATACTCCTCTCGAAACATCCACAGAGAAGGTAATAGTAAAGGCAGAACCAGTTGCTTCAGAGACTGATCGCGAGAAAAAAATTGAAAGGGCACCTTCTGACATCCCTCTTGACTCAGAAGAAATACTTCTGGCTAAGGCAAAACCACCTGCTACTGCAGGTGGGGGGATATATCAAGAACAACAAGGGGTTTTAACCCTGGTAGCAAAAACACTGCCGGAGGAGAAAGAAAGAAGTCTGGCGCTTTCCATCCCATCAAAAAACGCACTCTATGCCTTCGAGCTGGGTAATCTATATTTCTCGCAAAATGAATTCGAAGAGGCTATAGCTAACTATTCTATTGCCCTTACGATGAGTCCCAGGGAAGCGTACACATCTATCATACGTTATCAGCTTGCCTTAAGCTACAAGAATTTGAATGATTGTACATCTGCAGTTCAAGTATTGGATGAAATCCAGAAGATAAATCCACAATATCCAGAGATAGACAAGGTGTTTATTATGGCCGGCGACTGTTATCTGGATCTTCAGGCTTATGATAAAGCAGAAATTAACTATACCAATTTTATCAGTCAGTTCCCGGACAGAAAGTCACAGGTAGATGATAAGCTGGAAACCGCCAGAAACTTTCGCAGGGTTAACTTGTCTTATTAAGTCTTGCCCGCTTTACTTACCTTCAATGCTGCTGAATTAAAGGTTTGTCGAAAAATCCCCCCAAATCCCCCTTTATCAAAGGGGGACTTTTTACACCCTTTGTAAACCAAAATCAAATTTTTATCTTTACATAAAGACTAAAATATATAATAATCGTCGGCTCTATTTACTTCATTATTTCGACATCATAAGTGAATCATCTTGCAGGAGGCGCATTCTATGAGTCAAGATAAACACGGTACTATTAAGCAGGCACTGGCAGATCTTTTAGGGACAGAAAATGTTTCTGATGATAAAGCTGTCCTTGAAGCTTACACCAGAGATTGGCTTCCACCTGGAGTTCTGGAACACTTCCCTCCTGAATTCGTGGCTTTGCCAGGAAACACCCGGGAAGTTCAGTCAATCTATAAATTAGCCAATCGATTTAAATTCCATTGTATTCCAGTGGGCTCAAACCTTTGGTCAGTTGCCACTAAAGCAACTCGTCCTTTTACGGTTCTCCTGGACCCAAAGCGACTGAACCACATCGTCAAAATAGATGAAAAGAATATGTATGCCATTATCGAACCTTACGTATCCAATGCTCAGGTATCTGCCGAAGCCATGAAACGTGGTTTAGTATGCGGGTGTCCTGAGGCAGGAGGCCAGGCCTCCCAACTGGCAGGTCATACCTTTCAGGGATTCTGGGGGATTGGATACCGGACCGGTATGGGGTATCGAAATATCCTGGGTTTTGAATGGGTTCTCCCCAATGGTGAATTGTTGAGAATCGGTTCTTTAAGTCAGCCTAATGCTGGTTTATCATGGGGCGAAGGTCCCGGACCAGATCTTCGCGGAATGTTGAGAGGATATCTGGGAGCTATGGGAGGACTTGGGATGGTTACTCGAATGGCTGTTAAACTGCATCCCTGGCCAGGTCCTAAAACTTTTCCCTGTGAAGGAATGGTTCCTAACCAGAAATCGGTACTACCCCTTAAGAAATTTGAGTGGGTTCTGTTTAAATATCCCACCTTGAAGGATTGCGTAAAGGTTATGTATGAAATTGGGAAGAGTGAAATAGGGGGCAACCTGGAAAAGTGGCCAACTTCGTATCTCTGCTGGTGGTGGGCAAAGTCGTGCGAAGAATACTGGGAAACCTGGAAATCAGGCTATTTCCAGAAAAATATGAAAAACATGGTATCGATTTGCCTCTGGGGTTTCACCTCAGAAAAACAGCTTCAATATGAAAAAAGAGTTCTTGAAGATATAATTGAGGAGTCTGGGGGAGAACTCATTCCCCGGGAATATTACGATAAGTGGGTTCCCTATGCTGCCAACAACTGGATTCGTGATACCAACGGTCCCCGGATGATGCTTCCATCAGGAGGGTTTGGACTTTTTTCAGTGGGACCAGATACCCTGCAATTCGCCATGGAATCGGTTAAACGAGGCCATGTCTTTATGGAAAAATACAGCCCACCGGTGCTGGATTGTGACTACTCTGACTGGATTGCATCCCATGAATTTTCTCATTTCGGTATTGGAGAAACTGATTTTCCTTTTGAGAAATCAGTTGAGCAATCTCAGGATCTGATGCAGGCTATGATGGCTTTTGTAAAGTGGGATATAGAGAATAAAACTGATGATGGTGTAGGACCTGCCATGGGAGGTCCTTACCATGCTATGGCCGGACCAGCATATTACAACTATGATAAAATTTTGGTTGGAATCAAAAAGACCCTTGATCCCAATAACGTTGCCAATCCACCTCATATAATTCCAACAGAATAAGCGGAATAGAAAGGAAGTTTCAATGACTAAAAGATATGATCTCATTGTTGTTGGAGCGGGGCCTGCCGGTCTTACGGCAGCCAAAGCTGCAAGGGAATGCGGGCTGGAAGTTGCACTCCTTGAAAGAAAAACAGATATTACCAATCTTCATCGATGTTGTGGTCAGTCCCTGGTTTCTATGAATGACTATTATTTTGGTGACATATTTCATTTCAACAAAACAGGGAAAAGGATGTGCTTTCCTGTCAATAGATTCTCTCTTAAATACGATGGGCCTTCTAGTAATATATATTCCTGGCATTTTTATTCGCCAGATGGTCATATAGTTAAACTGGGAGACGCAAAGGCATTGAAGAAGCTGGGAGATAACGGCCGGATTGCAATAATTCATGATAAAGAAGTTTTTTTTCGTTGTCTTCTTGAAGAAATCGAGGAGATGGGAGTAGAAGTATTTCCGGGGACAAATGTTACTGATGTTACAAAAACCGGTGAGGATGTAATAGTAAACGGCGGCGGTAAAAATTTTGAGGCAACCTATGTTATTGCAGCAGATGGAACTAATTCTCTGATAGCAGAAAAAATGGGATTTAACAAGGCAAGGAACTTTTTCTGTAAGATCTCCTCTAAATCACACTATTTACGTGGTGCAAAGATTCCTGATCTTGAGGTCGCTATATCCTGTCCGGATTATGTTAAAGGAATACCTGCCTTCATGGTAGTTTTCCCCTGGATCAATGAAGACGAAATTAATGCTATCTTTCTCACCCTTGATCCTCATCTCAGTTTAGATGAGGTAATTGACTACTTCATGAATAAACATCCAATTTACTCCGAATGGTTTAAAGGCTCGGAAGAAACGAGAATGTTTACTTCCGTAGAATCTATTTACTCTCCTATTATAGAGCCGTATCGGGATAATGTTTTGATTGTTGGTGATGCCGGGGGAACACAGGAGGTGGAAAACACCGGTGCCATGATCAGTGGCTGGAGGGCAGGTAATGCTGTTGCCACTTCTATCATTGAGAGCAAGGTCGGTCTAAAAGCAGAAGGTATCTCTCACTATTTAAGATGGTGGAAAGAAACCTACATTGATAAGTATAGCCATGAAGATTATGTTAAGAATTTTACCTTTTCTTATATTCTGTCCGGAGACGACTTAAACTATCTATTTAGCCTGATTAAAGAACCTCTGGCACCTTGCTTCAATCCTTACGAAGCCTTGGATATTATCGGCCAGGCTATCCAGCAAGCGGCCCCTACCATACAGCAGGAAAGACCTGATATCCTTACCAGATTAGCAAAAATGGCAGCTCCTCTAAAAGAGGTACTAACGTTTATTCGTAAGTAGAGCGGTTTTATAATCATCTTTACATTGGCTATCTGCTCTACCCTTACCCTCCCAAACACTCTCCCTTTATAAAAGGAAATGAAACTTTCAGGAACTTAACGGAGGAGGGGAAAAGACAATGTTAACTGGAATCAAGCAAAGGATTAATTTTTATTTCGAAGATTTGAGCACACCTATGGGAAGAATCTTCGATCTCGTGGTTATTGCGCTCATCTTCCTGGTATGTGCCGCATTTGTAGTGGAGACTTATGACATCCCGGAGGGTACAAGGAAGGCAATAAAATTTCTAGAAACGATCATCATCACTATCTTCATTATAGAGTACCTCCTCCGTTTCTGGGTAGCTAAGAGAAAGCTTACGTACCTTTTTAATATCTATTCACTGATTGATCTGGCAGCTATCCTGCCTGTCTTCTTTGCACAACAGCACTTTCAATTAATAAGAGTTTTTCGAGCACTCCGTATCATGCGCCTGATACGATTTCTGGAAAATCAACACTTTTTCTTTGGCAGTATAAAACCTGTTCATCTCATTATTTTCCGCATTATCTACATTATGCTTGCAATTGTTTTTGTCTCTTCCGGACTCATTTTTTATACCGAGCACGAAATCAACCCGGAAAAATTTAGAACTTTTTTTGACGCTGTCTATTTCTCAGTAGTAACCTTAACAACCGTTGGTTTTGGCGACATCACTCCCTTATCAAACTACGGACGGGCTATCACCATTTTAATCATTATAAGCGGTATAGTATTCATCCCCTGGCAGGTGAGAAATCTTATTGCCCATTTTATATTTTCTATCAATAAAGTTTCTCTCATATGCAAGGAATGCGGTCTGGAATATCACGACAGAGATGCCATACACTGTAAACGCTGCGGAAGCAAGATCTATCATAAACAGGGTTGAGGCAGATGAGATTAACGAGATCCCACTCAACCATCTCATTAATAAGGGTTCTATAGGTACTCGAAGTTTTTGGTCTTAACCTCAATCTTATTTGGATCATTAACTCCTATATTCTGTGCTGCTGCCAGTTCGATATAACTGACCTGGGAGGGATTCCTCCCCAGTAGTCTGGTGCATACCACATCTGTTGCTACAGGATCATATCCCGCAACAACGATATCCATCTTATCAGGTGGACAACCAACCCATACTCCATATTTAAACCCACCGTGCTTAACCGCATAAATCCCATCAACCAGACAGAGACTGGAAGGTATAACTTTATTTATATCAACGATATTTTTATCTAACCCCGCATGTAGCAACGCCTTCTCCTGCTCATAAATAGCACCATACATATTTTTCATGCTGAAGGTTACACCCGTCCAGGGATGTGTTTTGAGGGCAGCCACGTTGATGATAGCACTTTCTGTAAGCAGGCGAGATACCCGTACGGTTTTTAGAGAGAGAGGTTGAGGAACTGTAAGATCAAGATAAGGACCTTTGCTTAAGTTAACCACCTGTGCTCCATATCGTCTGGCTACTTCATGAATGTTGAGGGCGGAAAAAACCTGATCTGCCCAGTTAAAACTTCCATCTGCCTCCCCTATAAATATTTTCTTTTTAAATGCTGATAAAATTTCAAGCAGTGACTCCAGAACAGCAACGCTGGTGTGTGAACCCCTCTCACCCGGGACACCACCACAAAAATTGGGTTTGACCAAAATAGAAGGATAGTCAGACACAGCCCTTTCAAGCCCTCCCACAAGGTTCAGCGCATCTCCAACTGCCCTGGATACATCACTCGATTTAACAATAACTACCCTGGCTTTTTTGGTATTCTCTGACATCATAGTTCACTCATGTTCACTATCATTTTTTAAAAATCTCCCCTACCCCCCATTTTTCAAAGGGGGGGGCATTGAAGGTTGCCTTTGGGGGACAATATCCCCCAATTCTTCTATAACATATCTATAAGCTGCTTCAAAGGCTTCTTTTCCTGCCTTCAAACTGTTAGGGGTCACCTGGGGAAGAGAGGGTTTTAGCTCTATTACTTTTATCCCCTGCTGCTGAATAAGTTTTATCTGGGCAAGGTAGTTCTCATGACGTGCTATGTTCATGGATAAGGTATAGGCCTTTTGTGGGGAAAAGCTTTTTGATAAAAATACATCGTTTTTCTCCTTAAGGTTAAGGGAATGGATATAGTGGATTATAATCACTTCAGGGTTTGCTCTCCTGGCTAATTCTTCAACGGGTGCCTTATCAACCAGGCCTCCATCTAAAAAGAGATTTTCCTTTATCTTCTTTATCTTAAATATCCAGGGGATAGTTCCTGATGCCTGTACTGCATCTGCTATACTACCTGAGGTAAATACCTCCTTTCTTTTCCTGGTAAGATCGCTGGCGACAATCACGCAAGGAGTGCTTAGCTCTTCAAAGCTCTTAACAGGCAACCTGTCTGTAAGTAACTGTTTAAACCTTTCTCCTTCAAGATAACCTGACCACCCCTTAAACAGTTTTAAAGCTGCTAATGCAGTCTTATACCAGGGCTCAGGGTCCCAGAAATCTTCTTTCTTTAAAGCAAACAGAAGATCCCTGATATCTTGAGCATCCATGCCTGCCGCCGCAAAAGCCGCCACAATCGCTCCCGAACTGGTGCCGCCATAGCCCATGGGCTTAATTCCCAGTTTCTCTACAGCTCTCAAACACCCAGCATGAGCGAAAAAGCCGAAAAACCCTGATGAAAAAACAAGACCTACCCTCTTATTCTTAAGTTCAACTACGTTCATTATGAAAGAAAAAATTGTGTAAATTTAGAAAATATCTAAACTTTTACACTAATAGCTTTGGTTGGGCAAAAGTTTTCGCATGCCATACACTGTGAGCATTCAGAAACGAAGACCGGGGTGATAACCCAATCAGCTGCCCTGGTGGTAGGAGTACGTCGCTTTCGGGGATGGGTTAAGAAAACACCAGACTGGCACTGCTCAAGACATCTCCTGCATTCAAGCGGGTCCGTGCATCTCTTTCGGTCGATAGTAATTTTTGGCATCTTACCAGAGCTTGTTTAAAAAAGGGTTTTCTTTGCGGCTCAAAAGGGTGATCGCTTCTTCAGGGCAGGAGATTCGGCAAATACCACAGCCGTAACACCTGGCAATATCAACTGAACAGCGTTTTTGATCCAGAGAATAACGGATAGCACCAAAATTACACTGCTTAAGACAGTTCTTACAGCCCGTGCACTTATCCCAGTCAATTACGGCATAATATTCTGCCCTGAACATTACCTTTGCTCCCAGGCTCATTTCAGTACGAAAAGCCATGCAATCCTGCCTGTCACAATTGCAAAGGGCTGCTATAAAAGGCGTATTAAATGTCCAGATGGTGTGGACTGCACCCTTTTTTTCGAAATCGCTCAGGATTCCCAGAGCCTTTTCCCGATCAAGCTTTTCTGCCTGTCTCACCTCAGGCCCTGTTGAATAATCAGGCCAGAACCCGTCAAGCGGGTATCCAAAAAGGCTATCGGGCTCTACACTGAATCCAAAGCAGGCACTCACATCATTACCTTTAGTGGCTTTGCGGCAAGCGCAGGTAACTCTGACGATGGTATTAGTAATTTCAAAAATCTTTTTTGCATCCTCCAAAGGAACAACCTGACCAAAGTGTTCTTTCTTAAGTTTCCTAGTCAGAAATCCTTTTGCCAGCCCATATAAGATTGAAGACTTCTGTCGCAACTTATCCAGGATAGCCAGCTTGGACATATCGCTCTCAACATTAATAAGAAACTTTTCAATCCACTTGCGACGGCGAAGATCACTTAGCAGATCGAGCGAATAATTCTTTGCCTCAAGGTACCAGATTTTTCCTTCACCATGTTTAATGCAAAATTCACACATAATGGTTTCCTTAGAAAAACAAATTGCGGAACTTAACCAAAGTAATCACTTGAAAAACCTAATTCCCCTCAGAAGGGCACGATGCTAGTTACTGGATACTAGATTCTTGATGTAAAAAATTTTTTATCCAGTATCAAGCATCCAGTATCTCAACAGTTGCTACAGCAAATACTATTACTTCTCTATAGTTGAATGGCTTTAACAAAGTTATCGTTATCTACTTCCACAACCAGCGATGTCTTTTCTCCTTCGCAATCTTCGCTTTCAAATCATCTGGAATAACTACCTTTCGATATTCAGGAAACTTCTCCGGCCAGAGAGGGGGTTTGGAGGGCATCTCTTCCGCATGCTTTAAGCGAGGAACGTTATCAAGATCCTCTCTCCAGAACCTCTGGTTCTTCATATATCTCACAGTAAAGATATCATCAGGGCAGTCAATATTAAACTTGGAAGGGGGGTTAATGCGTGCCCAGGTCTCATGATCAATATCCAAATCCCAGACATACCATTCCATCCTTATGAGTTGATCTCTATTGTCTCTTGGCTGTTTGGACATTTTATCCCAGTTATCGTAACACTTATGATGGATCTTAAAGAGGTTCCCTTTTTTATCCCACTGTTCCATCCTCACTAGGGCAAAGGTATGCATATCATACCAGGTCACCCATTGGGAGAGATAATAGTCTTTCCTTTCGGCCCAGAGCGTACCCGGTTTCGAAAGTACCACATAACATTCTACCCCACCCTCCTTGGTATAAGGACCATCTTCACCCATAAATCTCCCTCTGCCGTTACCTTTATAAAGGGTATCTATACCAATAACTTTATGGCTGTGTTCCCAGGTATCTCTCATCATATTATCATCATAGGTGAAATCCGCCTCCAGGATGTTGTCTTCACCTTCTGCCCCCATTACACGTCTGACTCTCCTGAGAGAAGTATAGTAGATCCATCTCTCTTGCTCCTCGTGGGAGTTTGGATCATCTTTAATATCCCACATGAGCAATCCTCTTCCTCTTTCTTCTGGAGGAAAGTCATAGAGGAGTAAATGCTTAACTTCTACATCACCCGGTTTTATTTTATAGAGTTTTTCAGCAAAACCATCGTAGTAAAATTTCGTCTTAAACATATAGGTTAGTTGCAGCATATGTCCTCTTTTATTTATGGAAGCAACTTGAGCAGCTTCATCCTTACACTGTCTCCCCGGAAAGAGGATATCCTCTCCCAGAAAGGTTATCTCTTCTCCGCTGAAAGGCGGTTCAAAAGGATAAATCTCTTCCGGCAGATAGTTGAATTCTTTATGACGTGGTATTTCATAAGACCATCGAGTGTCAATCTTCCACTTCTTTAATTCCTCTTTGCTCATCTCATCCACTGCTTTCCAGGTTTTCTTCCCTGCCGCTATGGACATGGCAGAATAAAAGAGTGAAACTATCGCCAGCAAAAGAGCGATTGATACTATTTTAAAAGTTTTTCTCATCATGATCATTCCTCCTTTTAGATTATTAATCAGAACATCAAATTGCTTCCATTCTTCCTCTTTAGTAAAAATCCCCCTAAATCCCCCTTTACCAAAGGGGAACTTTCCATAGTAAAAAAGACTAAGTAAAATCAAGGCTTCTGATCTGGTGTTTTAAACCCGCATTGAAAAATCTTACCCCCTTTTCCTGACACCCATAGATTACCCGCGTCATCCGTAGTCACTGTATAGAGCGCCTTTTTTGATGGTGAAGGCATTTCAATCCACTTACCTTCCTGATGATACTCAAGTATAACTCCAGAGACCCCCACAATCCATCCCCGATTCTCAGAATCAAAATGAATATCAAGGAGGTGATTTTCAACCGGACTGGGATACAAACTCCATTGCTCATGCTGGTAATGGAGAATAGTTCCCGCCGATCCCACAGCCCACCCCTCTTGAGCAGAGATGAAATACAACCCATAGAGGTTTTCCTCAGTAGGAGAATTGATTTCCCGCCAATCGTTACCGTCATAATGGAATATTAAACCGTTATTGCCTACTGTCCACCCATTGTTCCTATCAGTGAAAAAGACTCGTGTAAGATAACCAATACGAGGAGCACTACACTCCTTCCATCCTTTACCATCATAGTGAAGAATGATACTGTTTTCCCCAACTGCCCACCCGTCTCCTTCGCTTAAGAAAAACAGATCCATAATATCCCACTCAATACCAAGCTTTTCCTGAGTCCACTGGCTATCACTATACAGGAGAACAGTTCCCCTAGAACCCACGGTATAGCATTTATTTTCTCCAGAAAAAGATAGAGCAAATAGCTGTTCCTTGGTGGGAACAGCTATTTGCGTCCATTCACTATCATTATAAGAAAAGATACCTCCCCTTTCTCCCGTAGCCCACCCTCCGTGGTGCGAGATGAAGGATAAATGGTAAATACTCCTGTAGTAAGGAAGAGAATAGGTTTTCCACAAGTTATCCGTATCTGTTGTCTTTCTTTCTTCTCTTCCATCACCTCTCGAACATGCCAAGCAGAGGATAATAAGAAAGAGGAACAGTAAACTTCTAAGAAGATTTATTATTTTTTCTCGTTCCCAAATTTTAAACATTGCATCCTTAATTAGGGAAAGCTGCTGGTTGCTAGATACTGGATACTAGATGTACACACTCAGTTTCTATTCTATCCGGCATCCAGCATCAAGGATCCAGTACCGTTTTGTTCGTCACAGTTCTTCCCATAGTTGCTTAACTATTTAGCTAAAAAGTTAACGCCTGAACAATTCATTCAGAATTCATACTTAATATACATCCCAACATTATCATACTTGTTGTATGATCCATATACACCCATGGAATCGCCATTGTACCACTCATAATAGAGCATGGTACTAATATAATCAGATACTTTCCACCTGACCTCTAACAGATGCCGCCATCCCTCATTTTCTGAAGGATGCGCATTGGCAAATCCTAACATATAGTAAGTAGTGTTTAATCGATCTGCAGTGAATTCATACGATTTGGAAAAAACAAGGAGAGCTCCGTACATAAGTTCCTGGTTGGTCCCCGGCGTAGAGAAGGAATGATCAAAACCAATGATGTACTTAACCAATGGCTGTATGATTACATTTAGTTCACCCCCAAAAAAGTTGGTCATCCATCTGCTGCCAAAGAAGATATCATCCCTCTTTGCCACCCCATCCTGGAGGTTCCAGGGAAGTATGGACTCATCATCGACACTGAAGTATCTGTTCATGGTATAAAGGATCTCATTTGTTACCACCCAGTGCCTTCCCAGCCAGTAGAAACTTGTTTCCACATTTCCTCCAAACTGATGCAAACGGGTATGTTTTGGCTCCAGTACCAGATTAACAAAACCGTCTTGGGGAGAAACAATCCTGTAGTACCGTTTGAAATTAGTTGCGCTATGACTCCAGGTATAGAAATAGATAAGACTATACTCCCAACGCCCCTTTGTCGCATTGAAACGCAGCCCCCATTGATGATCCTTGAAGGCATGTGATGGCTTATCAGAATCATCAAAGGCTGCAATAGAGGGGATATCGATAAAGGGTGGGAAATAAGCGGCCCCAGGCGTGGGACCATAACCTTCTTCAAAGTCAGGTATCCAGAGCAACTGAAGCGAGTAGTCTGACCAATGATAGGTAACATTTGCCATCCATAACGGTATACGGCGGTATTCATAGTCACCCTGCCAGTAAGCCGGAGAATTTTCCCTTAGGTCATCGGGATTAACAATATCAAGAACTCTTCCCTCCATCTTGCCCCATACCACCTGTTGCTTACCCAGATAAAAATCAAAATTACCCCAAAAACCCTTAAGATAAAACTCCCGGAGGATCTGCTCTCCTCTATGATAATAGTGCGAGGTTCTATCTACACGGTCTGCATATAAACCCCGGCTATGCTGCCAATCATAGGCAGTGTCATAAAGGAAATGAGTTATGGCATGAAACGACCAATTTTCAGTAAGTTCATACGATCCTTCTAACTCAATTAGCCACTCAGTCTTCTGGGCTCTCCAGTCTTTATCAATCTGACCAATGCCAATAGAATGGTCATCTCCATGTACATTAAAAGTGGTATCCAATCTTATAAATCCTTTCAAATGGAGTCTTGGTACTGCCTCGTTGATGGGGTCAATCAGATGATGGCCAATGGGGTTAAACTCACTTAAACTGGCATCAAGTTTACTCAAGGTACCTAAGAGGCTAAAAGCGGCGGCAGTAGAAATAGTACAGCACAAAAAGAAAGCTGTAAGAAATAAGATAGAACACCTTCTTATATTTTTTCTGGTCATTTCCTCTCCTCCTTTTTAAGGTTTGAGTATTGCAAAATTGAACCACAGAGAGCACGGAGCATATCTATTTACTCTGTGGTTTCATAAACAAGAACTTTGGCTTGAGTAGAGACAACAACGATGTCAATACAAACAGCCCACTCAGCATGTTCGCCATCATAATGATTCCCAGCATCACACCTAGGAGAGCCTGGAAACGCATCTCAGAAAGACAGAGGGTAAGCACACCGGCTGTTACGGTCGCTGCAGTATAACACACAGCCCGCCCGGCTGTTTGAAAGGTTGTAATATATGCATCCTCAGTTTGCCTGACAGCTAATTCTTTTTTCAAACGTGAAAGGATGTAAAGAGAGTAATCAATCCCCACCCCAATTCCCAGTGCAGAAACAGGAAGGGTATAGACAAAAAGACCTACTCCGGTTAATGCCATAACAGCAAAGGTGATGATGTTCCCCAGGATGAGGGGGATCAAAACCAGCAGGCCTGCAATAAATGAACGAAAGGCAATAGCACTGCAGAGAAAAACGGCTGTAAACATAAACAATAAGTTGGACGCTTGAGACCTGCTGATCACATCAAGAATCGCTTCATAGATGCCAATAAGACCACCTGCTACCTCAACCGTTAAACCGGGAATCCGGTTTTTGTTGATATAGGATCTGACATCCTTCATCAGATTTCTGATAGTGTCTCCTTTGTGATCACTCACGAAGGCCCTGATATTAGCCTGACGAAAGTCAAGCTCAAAGAAATCTCTCATGTCTTCTGGGTTTCCCATAGACAACTCAAGGCATTCCCATGCAGCAACTTTATTAGCAGGAAGTATCTCCCAGCGTGGATCATTGTTGTGCAGGGCACTGTTTACCCTTTGCAGGCAGTGATCATATGAAAGTGTAAGGTTAATCTCCGGCCGCTCTTCCAGATACCGTTGCAGTCCATTAAAGTAGGAAATTACCTCGGGCTTTAGCAGATCCTTTTGCTCCTCACCCGCAAGATATATCCATAACAGGTTTGTGCCGGAAAAATATTTATTGAGAACCCTGTCAGCTCTGTTGTATTCAGAATCCTGCCAGAAATTAGGCGATCCCGGCTTAAGGTCTCCTACCTGGAGTCTGGTTGTAAAAAATATGCAAAAGAGAAAAAGGATAAGAGCAATACTTAGTATGAATGTCCGACTTCTTCCACCTGCGGTAGCTCTTCCTGAATTTCTCAATATTTTGAGTAAAATTCCTGATTTACCTACCCTCTCAAGCTCTCCAATGGATGGAAGGGGAAGGTATGAGAGAACAACAGGAATGAGGATGAAACTGGTTACCCAGATGGAAAGGATGCCTGCTGCCGCAACTATCGCCATGGACTGAATAATAGGAAAAGGAAGTAAGACAAGAGAGAAAAAACCGATGCTGTCAGTCAGGATAGAGGTACTGGCAGGAAGCATCAGCGTTGCAATCACCTGCTCACTTGCCTTTTCCCTATTAAGGGACTTGCGTGCCTCTTCATAGTAGCGCTGCATGATCTGGACAGAATGACCGTGGGAGAGGGCAAGAACCAGAAAGGGAACAGTAATACTCAATACATCCATCTCAAATCCCAGGAGGTTTAAGATACCCATACCCCAGACAACTGAGAGGAGCCCAGCAGTAAGAGGTAGAAATATCGCCCTCTTTCTGCCAAAATCGACATAAAGGAGAACAACCATAATAATGAGTGCCAGGAGAAAGATATAGAGAATCTGAGACATATACTTGTGAATGTATGCCAGCATTATAGGTCTTCCGGAAAGATGGAACTCAGTATTATTATCCTTCTCCTTTTCGAGGATTTCATTTAAGTGTCTGTAGATATATAGATAATCTTCCTCGTACTTGAATGTAGCAAGTATTGCCGTTCCTTTCCTGTCCCGAGAGACTAATGTCCCATAAATCTCATCATCATTTAAGATATTCTTGCGATAAGTATCGAGTATTTTCTGATCACCCTTCAGGATCTGTTCAAGCATATCATCGAAGGTTTCAACGATCAGCATCATGACGCCATCGGAATCGGTATCTGTTCTCACATACTTCATATCACGGGATGCAATAGAATATATATTATACTTCACCACTCCATCCATTAGTTCTATTGCCCGCTGAATGCGGTAGACCTTTCCCAGAGTGGCAGGATCGAAGATATCACCCACTTTGTTTCTCAGTGTTATTGCCACTAGGTTGCTGCGACCAAAAACTTCGCTCATCTTTATGTGGAGATTGACATTAGGATGACCCCAGGGGAAAATATGACCTGCCCTGTGGCTCAGTCTGGTAGAACGTGTAAGGTAGAGAAGCGGCAGGGATATTACAATAATGAGTATGAAGATAGGAAAGCGATATTTAATAACAAATTTTGCGAAAGAGTCAGCCATTTTTAAAAGATACCTTCCTCAATATCTCAATAGACATCTTTCCTTTGTAACCCCATATTTTTATACACTCACTTTAGTGTCTCTTACCAGGTACCTTTTTCAGCACTTTTCCCAGCTCATTAGTTATTTCTTTGAGCTTACGCGTAACTTCCGCTTGTAATTCCCAATCTTCTTTTCTTCTGCCCAGGAAGGGGGAAGTCTCGCTTATTAGAAAAACCTCTTTATCAATTTCATTAAGTTCCCTGTTGAGCATATCAAGGATAGTTGATAAATCACTGGAGAAAGCTTTAATTACATCATCTGATGTTCTTCGCCTGGTTTTTCTTTTCTCAGTCACTTTCTTGTCCATATAACAGTTCCCTAACTCACCCTTACCCAAACTCTCCATCAAAGGGAGGGCAGGGTGAAGGCAGATTAACTTTTAGAATATTAATTACGAAACGCACTGCCAGCAATAATAAAAAAGGTTTCAAAAGCTCTATCACAATAATCTGAATTTGCAAGATATATTTACGAAATAATTACTCGTTACTTATCTCACGACGTCCATAAAAGGGTTTCCTGCTATCGGGTTTCTTTCCGAATCAACTCGAAAATTATTGTGGCAGATACCTTTTTAAGAGTTCCTCTTTCATTACCTTGCCGGCAGCATTTTTAGGTAAGGCATCAACAAAGTCAACAGATTTTGGTTTTTTATAACCTGCCAACCGGGATTTGCAGTACTCAATCACTTCCTGCTCGGTTAATGCTTTGTCAGGTTTGGGCACTACAATCGCTTTTATACTCTCCCCCCAGTATTCATCAGGCACTCCAATTACCGCAACTTCCAGAATGAGAGGATGTTGGCAAAGAGCTGTCTCAACTTCAGCAGGATAGATATTCTCTCCTCCACTTATGATCAACTCCTTTTTCCTGCCGATCAGGTAGAGATATCCATCCTGGTCGACTCTTCCTATATCCCCAGTGTAAAGCCAGCCTTCTTTCAAAACCTCTTTTGTGGCTATTGTATTATTATAGTAGCCTTTCATCACATTAGGTCCCCTGCATATAATTTCCCCCGTCTTACCTGAAGGAAGCTCCCTGCCATCTTCATCTATAATCTTGATCTTAACACTCATCATTGGTTTTCCTACACTGGTGGTCTTTTCAGGTGGATCATTTGGCCCTAGAATTGTTACTCCGGGGGATGCCTCCGTTAAACCATAGAGGTCGAACATACCGGCATGGGGAAATATCTGGTTCAGCTTGTCTTTCATTTCCGGGGAAACAGGAGCTGCACCTGACACAATCCTTTTAACAGAGCTGGTGTCATAGCAGTCTTTATATTTAAGATCTAATAGAGATGCATACATAGTAGGTGTTTGAGTTATGGAAGTAACCTTGTGTTGGGTAATAACTTCCATCGCTTGTACTGGAGCAAAACGTTTCGAGGTAATAAAAGTGGCCCCTGTAAAAACATAGGTGAATATTCTACCTATGGTAGACGAGTGAAACATAGGGGTTAATGCCAGTTCCACATCACTTTCCTCCATCTGATAGGCAATGGTGTAATTGATAGTATTCCAAAAGTGACTCTGATGGGTTAAGATAACCCCTTTTGGTTTCCCTGTAGTCCCAGAGGTATAGATAACAAACGATTCATCCTCTGGTCTAACTTTTATGTCCGGTTCATGATCGGGTTGATTATGATAGAGACTGTAAAATCTCCCTGTCTTCTGGGGTTCCTTTTCTACCGTTATGAAGGTGTCAACTTTTGACAGCTGGGATCTCAATTGATTAACAGTAGATTCAAATTCCTCTCCTGAGATGAGTGTAGCTGCATCTGAATCTTCAATAATATAGAAAAGTTCGGAATCGGTCAGTCTGAAATTGACAGGAATACCAACTATACCCACCTTAGCAAGGGCAAAATAGATTTCTACCAGTTCAATACTGTTATACATCAATATGGCAACTCTGCTTCCTCTATTAACAACACTGCGTGAAAAGCCATGAGCAAGTTGATTAACCCGTGAATTGAGCTCCAGATATGTCACCTGCCTATCATCACAAATGATGGCAACTTTATCAGGAAACTCACGGGCACTTCTGGTAAGCATATCTCCAATGGTACAGTTCATAGTACTTGCCTGGTAGATTTATTCTGAGGTTTATATTTTAAAGCCAAGGCCAATATTCTCTCGCCTTCTTCTTCCTTTCCCCGCTTGATACACCCCTTAGCATAAATCTCACACTTCCTGTTAAGTTCTTTCCATGCAAGCTCCCTTTGGTGAGAGGCAAGAGAATTTCCTTCCAATAGCTTTATTAAGGCTCTAATCCGAAAACGATCCTGCCCTTCAATCTTTTTGGAAAGCTGGTCAGCATGTCCTCCACGCTTGACAATCAAAGGAGTATCTATCAGATAGATAGGGTATTGTGCTGAGATACGCAGCCAGAGATCATAGTCTTCACATGCTTCAAGCTCTTCATCAAACTCTCCTGTCTTTTCTAAGAGACTGTGAGCAATCAGCACGGAAGAGGGGCTTACGATACAGAGAGGCAAGCAGTGTTCAAAGATCATTCCCGAATATTTCCTATGCTTCTTCATGGGATTGACCCTTACCCCTTTCCTTATCCATATCTCTTCGGTGTAACAGATAAGGGCTTCCGGGCGACTTTCCATGAACTTCATCTGCAAATTAAGTTTATCTTTAAGCCACAGATCATCCGAATCAAGAAAGGCGATATAATCACCCTGAGCGCACGCAATCCCCTTATTCCTAGCAGCGCTAACCCCCTGACGCTCCTGATAAATATAGGCCAGCTTAGGAATGTATGATGACACGATTTCTTGAGTCTCATCTGTAGAACCATCATCAACCACAATTAGCTCCAGGTCATTATAGCTTTGGGAAAGAACCGAGTCTATAGCTTCCCTTAAGCTATAGGCTCGATTGTATGCGGGGATAATAACACTAACTTTAGGCATGGTGATTCTGCTCATTTTTTGATGGATGATTGCCTATTATATAGCAAACCAAAAGCTTAGTCAAAAGAATGAAATTCTCTCAAAAAGTCTCATGCCGTTATAGAAAAGGTGGTGTATTTATCATGGGATAATGCTTGCATTCTTTTGTCATTTCTTGTTTAATAACTAATTGACCAGTTGCCAGCAGCTCACTGTCGGCTGGATGTTTACCACCATATACTAACTACTGAATATAACAATTTTCCTGTACGCAATTCAGCCAGGGAAAAGAAAACAAACGACTGACTCCAACCAATGGACATTACTTAATGGTAAATACAGCTATTGAGGTAAATCATCTTACCAAAGATTACACAAGCGTGCGGGCATTAGACAGCTTGAGCCTGGAAGTCAGGCAAGGGGAATGTTTTGGTCTTCTGGGACCAAACGGTGCCGGGAAAACTACCTTGATAAAGATTTTTCTTAACCTGATATCACCTTCCTCTGGTTCAGTGAAAATCTTTGACCAGCCTGTTATAAATGAAAAAATCAGAGACAGGGTGGGGTATCTTCCTGAAAGGGTCAAGATCTATGGTTTTTTGAAAGGCAGCGAATTTTTAGACTACCAGGGGAAACTGTACGGAATGGAACATACTAAAAGGAACCGGCGGGTAGAAGAGTGCTTGAAGGTAGTCGGGATGTATGAAGATAGACTTCGTAAGATAGGAGAATACTCTAAAGGGATGGTACAGCGCATAGGATTAGCACAGGCTTTGCTTAATGAACCGGAGATCTTGTTGTTAGACGAACCTGCTGCTGGACTTGACCCTATCAGCAATAAGGAAATCCGGGATATACTCTTAAGATTGAAGGAGGCAGGGGTAACTGTCTTTATTAATTCTCACCTCCTTTCGGAGATAGAAATGATTTGCGATCGGGTAGCCATACTTCATCGGGGACATCTGGTTAAAATGGGAACCAAACAGGAACTTACTACTAAGGGGGAATTAATAGAACTCAAAGTGGAGGGGATAAATGATCTGCTCCTTAAAAAGATAAGAGAGGTTTCTACCCAGGTACAGCTAGAGCAAAATCGGATAACCCTCACTCCTAAAGATTCCAAAACTATTACTGTAATTCCAGAAATTGTCATCAATCAAGGCGGTAAGCTATTATCTTTGACTTCCAGGATAGAATCTTTGGAAGATATCTTTTACAGACTCATCAAAGAAGAAGAGGAACCCATTGAATAAGATACTTACCATTGCTCACATTACCGTAAAAGAAGAACTCCGCAACAAGGTAGTCTATATCCTCCTGGTTATCGCCTTCCTATTCCTTTTCATGGCCAGGGGCTGCACGCCTGGAAAAATCACCATCCAACAGGGATTCATAAGCCCTGATCAGATTCTCAATATGGGTATTGTCATTACCTTTAGTGGCATCATTTTCTGGGGATTATCACTTTGTGGACTGCTTGCTATGAATGCTATTCCCAGAGAACTTGTTGAAGAAACAGTAGTCTTAACTATAACCAAGCCCATTAAAAGAACATGGTTCCTTCTGGGTAAATTTTTGGGTGTGCTTTTTATAGTCTTTATTAACTTGATTGTGCTGAGTATCGGATTCCTATTACTCCTTTACTTAAGAACCGGCGTGTTCAAGATGAGCATTTTTTCGGGTTTGGCAGTTGCTTTTCTCAATTTTATTTTAATCATCTCCCTAATTTTTCTTCTTTCCTTGCTCCTTCCCAGAGTTATCAGTGCCCTATTAGCCTTTTCTATTTATGTCATAAGCCTGGGATTAAGCATACCCTTCTATTTTGAGAAAATTAAAGTTTACTGGGAACCCTCTCTCTCAACCAAATTACTTCACTACCTGCTTCCTCAACTGGGAGGATTACATCTCTACGCATCTTCTTTCCTGAGTGATTTCTTCCCATCCCATATGGGGTTCTGGTCAGCAATAGACATTACAGGCTATATCATTGTCATCTGGCTGGTTATGGTATTTATATTTAAAAGGAAGGAAATCTGAGTTCAGTCAAGAATTACAGAAAAGAATTTAGATATGATTCGGGAAAAATCTACTTGGAGATTTTTGGGAAAGATTTTGAGAAGTAAATTTTTTTAAAGACGTCGACAATATCCTTGTCAAACTGCGCTCCACAACACCTCACCAGTTCATCTACAGCCTTCTTGCTCTCCATCGCCTTACGATACGGTCGATTTGACGTCATAGCATCATAGGAGTCAACTACCGTAATGATGCGGGCAAGAAGGGGGATCTCGCTTCCTGCCAGACCATCAGGATATCCCTTGCCATCCCACCTTTCATGGTGATGTCTTACGATAGCCCTTTCCGCAGGAAGAAGACCTAGGGGACGCAATATTTTTTCACCAATAATAGGATGGGTCTGAACCACTTTTATCTCATTTTGCGTCAGCTTGCCCTTTTTCAAAAGTATGGAGTCACTTATACTAATCTTTCCGATATCATGGAGGACACCGGCAAACTTAATGGTATCTATCTCATCCTGGGTGCAACCCATCTCTTCTGCAATTTTGACTGATAACTTTGTAACTCTCTGAGAATGCTGCTGAGTATAACGGTCTCTAGCTTCGATTGCAGCTACCAGTGACTGAAGTGTACTAATAAGATTTGCATACATGCTTTCGTAAAGGATTGCATTTTCGATGTTCAGGGAAGCCTTTCTGGATAAAGTCAGCAGCAATTTGATATCCTCTTGCCCAAACTTTCCCCCATTTAGCTTATCAAATACATTCAACGCACCGAACACATTATCCTTAATCTTCAAAGGAATGAAAATCGATGAATTAGATTTATTTAGACTGCGTACAGCCGTGTTTTTTCGACAACCTTTTTCCCTGTTGACGACGAAGTGCTTACCTTTCATTATATCCTTCCACTGCACGTTTCCATCAATAGGTATCGTGCTGTTAACAGCCTTGTTCATGCCATTTCCTTTTACAGCTTTCACGATGAGTTCACTCGACAAATCATCAATCATTAAAATGGATGCACCGTCAGCGTCAACCAGCTCAGTTGCAACTTTTACAATCTTATTAAAGATGTCCTCACTACTCATTTGGGGTATATTCATCGATTCACTTATAGAGTTTAATAAGGATAGCTCCTTCACTTTCTTATTCAGCCTCAGGTTGAGCGATTCTATAGTTTTATCCTGCTGATTGCTTTTATCCACCTGAATCCTTTTCCTTGCATTCCCCCTCTCCTTCACCAGTTTATCAACAACCATATTTACCTGCTCATACCTGAAAGGCTTTGTAATAAACTCTGATGCACCTTCTTTCATGGCCTGAATAGCAGTATCCACCGTTGGAAAACCTGTTATCATCACAACAGGCATAGTAGAGTCATATTCCTTTATCTGTTTCAATAGTTCAATCCCGTCTATTCTGGGCATCTGAACATCGGAAAGGACGATATCATAGCGTTTTGATTTCACCTTTTTAATACCTGTCTCACCGTTGTCTGCAATATCAACCTGATATCCACTCGTGGCTAAAAGATCTTTAAGAGTACTCCTTATCAAATCGTTATCATCAATCACCAATACTTTGTATCCCTTGGTCAAAATACTCTCCCCCACTAAATAAGTTCAGCGGATAATTAAAGCTCACTTAAGAATCTATTTTTGCAGATTTGAAATTCCTCCTCGGTCAGGATACCTTCATCCCTGAGCTTCCCCAATTTTTCTAATTCTACCAACACATGTCCCTTATCATTCCGCCTTCTTCTTAAATAGTGGGAAGCCGGTAAACCACTTGGTACGGTTTGCAAACCAATTAAATCCTCCCCAAGTCTTTCATCCATCCTTTCATTGATTTTCCCAACTTTTATACTCAATTCTTCCCGTGGTTTTTTCAGGGCATTCAATTCTTCATATGCATGCTTGAGATTTTCAATCAGAGCCTGATTCTGTCGTAACAGTCTGATTCTTTCACTAGCATTCTGGACAACTATCCTTATTTCATCCAGTTTGAAGGGTTTCGTAATATAATCATATGCTCCCTTCCTAACAGCCTCCACAGCTGTTTCCAAAGAAGCAAAACCTGTAACTATAACAACATGAACACCTTCATCAATCTCCTTAGCAGTCCTTAAAACTTCAATCCCATTAGCCCCAGGCATCATTAAATCTGTCAGGATAAGATCAAAATTTCTCCCCTTAATTTTTTCAATAGCATCACGTCCATCATTTGCTGAGGTAATTATAAGTTTTGCTTCTTGCGAAAGTACATCCTCCAGCATTTTACACAACATCTTATCGTCATCAACAATTAAAATGTTAATCTCATCATCAATAATTACATCTCTACTGTTCATTTTAATATCACCGCATAAAAAAAGCTCTTCCGAGCTCTACCTGCATTGCACTTTAAACTAACTAGAAATTTTTAACAAAAAAAATACTCCTTACACTAATCAAGACAGAGCAAACATAAGATATCAGATTTAACCTTCCTGCTTCTCTTCGACTTTCACTGGGGACACTGCAGTGTTGTTTGTTAACTTTTCTACTATATGATTAGCTGTTTGCTTATATATTTGCTGCCTTTTCCCTTCCATAGATATCTTAACTTCATCCTTCATGGATTGGGGAGGGGTATCCTTTCTGTATCTATTAACTCCAGACAGTTTCAACTGTTTATTATATGTCCTTAAAACTGTATTTATCTGTTGAGTTGAGATTGTCACTTTGCATACCTTCCTTGGTACATAGTATTAAATCCCTTAAATTCTTATACTAATTATCGGAATAGCACAAAAAATCTTTAGCGATATTTAGTGTATTATTGCTGTCCAAAACAATCGATAATCGCTGTTTTGGACATGCTAAACCCAGATTTTGCAATTAACCACAGGGTGCACAGAGAAATTCCCTCTCAGATCAATAAATTACACCTTTTCCCATACTAAATCTCTGTGTCCTTTGAAAAAAGGGGGTCTGGGGGGATTTACATTTGGATTAAAACAACAAGGTAAAAATGCTGTCATTGCAATAAGATATTGACAGCACTTTCAAAAAATAATATAAGGAAATTCAAACTATATAGAAACCTCTACAACACTTACCTTATCTAAAAATGTGCCTGGGTGGCGGAATTGGTAGACGCAAGGGACTTAAAATCCCTCGGGGTTCGCCCTGTGCGGGTTCGATTCCCGCCCCAGGCACTTGATTTTATTTGCTTTATTTTAAGGGGGCATATATCTTGTCCCCTTTTTCTTTTTCTATGTGTGGATTTGTGTGTGGATTTTTTGTTGCTCGTTCATATATGGAAATTGCCATGGATCTGCACCCTGTTAGAGCCGGCAGGGAAATATAGTGCATCAGGAGGTGAAAGATGCACCTCCCCAGTTTTAAATAAATAGTAGAGGTATCATAAATGAAACAGATCTTATGTGATTTATGCAATGAGAATGAAGGGCAAACTATCATGCTATGGGCAGGTCACAGGATGGGTATGGAAGATAGTAAATACTCTCGGTACGAATATTTTGACATTTGTCTTTCTTGTCTAATTGAGAAGATACAGTATTTATTTGAGAATCTGCCATTAGAGGTAAATCAGGCATTCATTAAAAATCTAAAAGGTACAGATAA
>CAZOKO010000013.1:0-37396 GCA_964580455.1 uncultured Thermodesulfobacteriota bacterium
GAGGTGATTCCCTACAGGATAACAATCTTGTTGAGTTATGTCAATAAGCATTTAACCATTATCTCCACACAAAAGTATCCCAAAAGTGACACATAAAAAATAGTCAGTTAGTTAAGAATCATCTAACCAACTATTTTGACTATGTTTATCTGGTCGGGACGGCCGGATTCGAACCGGCGACCACCTGAACCCCATTTATTTAAAGTAGAAATTCTAACTTATTGAAGACACACCGCTTTTCCTGATTTTTATCCTTGACAAAACGCATTCTCAGGCTATAATATGGAATTAGAAATTCCAAAATGAGGCTCAAAATGGAATCGATAATTCCCAGATACTTCAAATGTCCAAAAGAAAGTTTTTTCATGTTTGGCCCTCGCGGAACAGGCAAATCCACCTGGCTTCGCACCAAAATGAAGAGCGCTCTCTGGATTGACCTGTTGGAACCTGATTTGTTTCGCTCTTATAGCGCTCGACCTGAACGTTTACGAGAACTGGTCCTGGCCAATAGAGATAAGCGCATAATTGTAATTGATGAGATACAAAAAGTACCTGATTTACTAAGCGCAGTTCATTCATTAATTGAAAAAAAACAAGGATGGCAATTCATATTGACAGGTTCCAGCTCCAGGAAATTAAAGCGGACGGGAGTCGATCTCCTCGCGGGAAGAGTTCTAAAACTTACACTTCACCCTTTCATGGCAGCCGAACTTGGCAATAAATTTAATTTTAAAAAAGCATTAAAAATCGGAACGCTTCCCCTGGTTGTAGCCGCATTAGAACCCGAAAAGGTATTGAAGACTTACTCAGCGCTGTATGTGCGCGAGGAAGTTCAAATGGAAGGGCTCGTTAGAAACATTAGTGGTTTTTCTCGATTTTTAGAAGCGGTGAGTTTTTCTCATGGCGCAGTACTTAATATTAGCAATGTAGCCAGAGAATGTGAAATCGAGCGCAAGGTTGTGGAAGGGTACATCAGTATTTTAGAAGATTTGCTCCTTTCTTTTCGACTGCCGGTTTTCACAAAAAAGGCAAAAAGAGCTACAGCAGCCCATCCCAAATTTTACTATTTTGACACAGGGGTATTCCGCTCTTTGCGACCAAGTGGTCCGCTTGATCGTCCAGAAGAAATAGAAGGATGTGCTCTTGAGGGATTAGTAGCACAACACTTAATTTCATGGAATGCATATCGAGGAGAGAAAAATAAAATTTATTATTGGCGCACACGTTCAGGCGTAGAAGTTGATTTTATCGTTTACGGAGAAGAAGTTTTTTGGGCCATTGAGGTAAAAAATACTTCTCGCATACGCAAAGAAGATTTAAATTCTTTACGTGCTTTCATAGAAGAATATCCACAGTGTAATGCTTTTTTGTTGTATCGTGGTAAAGAGCGGCTTTTACGTAAAGGTGTATTATGCATTCCCTGTGAGGAATTCATTATGAAATTGAATCCACAAAAGAAATCCATAAAATGGAAGTAAACCGACTTATCTGTAAATATGGAATAGTTCAATGATTTGGCTGGTATAGTAACCTTAACAGACGACCTGCTGATTTGTTCTTATCGGGTCCGCAAGGCCTGATCGATTTATAATTTGCTTATCCTTCCTCTCAAACTACAATCCTTATAAACCTGTCAAAATTCTCGACCATCCGATATGATCTTATTGGGCACTAAAGAATTCAACCATTTGAAAATTAACCTCTTTTCATTTTTATAGTGTCCGATGCCTGTTTATAGTTATTCCTTTATCATACATAGAGTTCATTATTAACCATTATCTCCACACAAAAGTATCCCAAAAGTGACACATAAAAAATAGTCAGTTAGTTAAGAATCATCTAACCAACTATTTTGACTATGTTTATCTGGTCGGGACGGCCGGATTCGAACCGGCGACCACCTGAACCCCATTCAGGTACGCTAAACCAGACTGCGCCACGTCCCGATACCTTTCTTTTTAATACTTTTTGGGGGCTGTGTCAAGTAGTCATTGTCAGTTGTCGGTTGACAGTTATCAGTTGTCAGTTCTTTTAGTTGTTTGTCATTAAATTTTTAAAAAAGGATTAATTTATGTATGGCATATTTTTTATTGAATGTTAACAAAAAATCAGTTATATGAGTAGGAGATTAAGAAATAATTTCTATAACATATAAGAGGTGGAGTGATGTCTCCTAAACAAAAACACATGGATGAAATTATAGATGGACTTCCTAACATCTGTGGATTTGATGAAGAGGTAACTAAAACTACACATGGTAGAAAGGCTGTTTTTAGACCTGCTACCAATATCTCACTGGATAAAATACAATCGGCATTTGTTATTGCTCTTCATATGCATCAGCCTACCATCCCCGCTGGTGGAGGTGAGCTGTCTACTGCCGCTCTTATCGGCAACCTGCAGCATATGTTCAATCACCCCAATGTTGGTGACAATCACAATGCTTCTGTATTTGCCTGGTGCTATAGCCGCATAGCGGACTTTATTCGGGAGTTAGTAGATCAGGGAAAGAACCCCAGAGTTATGCTGGATTATTCAGGTAATCTCCTCTGGGGGTTGCGGCAGATGGGTAAGGGAGATATTTTTGACAATTTAAGTACCATTACCTGTGATGAACACTATTCACCCTATGTGGAATGGCTGGGCACTATGTGGGGGCATGCAGTTGTTTCTTCCACTCCAATACCTGATTTTATACTACATATACGCGCCTGGCAGCACCACTTTGCTGCTATCTTTGGATGGGAAGCCTTGCGTCGGGTAAAAGGATTTTCTCCGCCTGAGATGCATCTGCCCAACCATCCTGATGTTTGTTATGAGTATGTCAAGGCATTGAAAGAATGTGGCTATAAATGGCTGCTGGTTCAGGAACATACTGTGGAAAACCTGGATGGTTCTTCCTTGTCGCGGCAGCATCTGCCCCATCAGTTAATGGCCAGAAATTCAAAGGGGAAGGAGACATCCATTACGGCTCTCATCAAGACCCAGGGGGCAGATACCAAACTGGTTGCTCAGATGCAACCCTTCTATGAAGCGAAAGGGCTGCACAGGATTGATCTTGATGGCATTACCATCCCCCCCCTGGTCACTCAGATAGGTGATGGTGAAAATGGTGGTGTGATGATGAATGAGTTTCCCGATGGTTTCAAAAATGCTTTCAATCAAATAGAAAGAGAAGGGGTGGTAAGCTTAAATGGTACGGAATATCTTGAGCTGATCGAAGCAGCCGGTTGTACACCCGATAAATATATCCCTGTTCAACCCATTCATCAGCATTTAGTATGGGAGAGAATGGGAAAAAGAAGCACAGGAGATGTGGATGAAGTTATAGAGGAGATTAAGAAGGAGAATCATACATTTCATATGGATGGGGGAAGCTGGACTAATAATCTCAGTTGGGTCAAAGGTTATGAAAATGTTCTGGATCCCATGAAAAAGCTGAGCGCGCTGTTTCATGAAAAGCTGGATAGTGAAACAATTAAAAAGAATAGTTATAACTATCGCAATGCACTGCTCTACCTTTTAATCTCTCAAACGAGCTGTTTCAGATACTGGGGGCAGGGGGGGTGGACTGATTATGCCCGAGAGATATGCAGGAGAGGGACGGAGATAATTGCCAAATATTTCTGATAATCATCGTTTCAATTTTGGACGCAGATGAACGCAGATTATAGAGATAGTACAAAACAAAGTTTATGCGTCCTAATTTTAAAAGAGGTATCATGAAAATAACATCATTCACCGTACTTCCTGAAACTCCTGAGGAATTGAATCCTCTAAAGGAAATCGCATACAATATGTGGTACAGCTGGAATTGGGAAGCTGTAAAGCTTTTTATTGCACTTGATTCAGAATGCTGGGAAAAGTCATATCAAAGTCCCATCAACATGCTCTGCATGCTCCCTCTTCGCAAAATGGAAGAAGCAGCTCGAAACAAGAAGTTTATTTCTCATATGAATCGTGTGTACCAGAAGTTTCAGGAATACTTGAATGAAAAACCCTGGTTTGAAAAAAAGTTTGGGGAAAGGAATAAATCTTTGATAGCCTACTTTTCCTGTGAATATGGTATTGATGAAGGTTTACCCCTCTATTCTGGTGGGCTTGGTATTCTGGCTGGCGACCACATGAAATCAGCAAGCGATCTCGGCATCCCACTCATGGGGGTTGGTCTGTTTTATCGACAGGGATATTTTAAACAATATCTCAACGCAGATGGCTGGCAGATGGAGTCCTATCCTGAAAACAACCGTCATAGAATGCCGCTCATATTAGAAAGGGATAAAAAAGGCGATCCCCTTTTGATTGATTTGTCTGACACAAATATTCCCATTAAATTTCAGATATGGCGAGTGGAGGTTGGTCGTACCCTGCTTTATCTCCTTGATACCAATATTTCTTCTAATCCACCTGAACACCGATCAATCACCATGCAGCTTTATGGTGGGGATAGAGATATGCGGATAAGGCAGGAGATACTTTTAGGTATAGGTGGTCTAAGGGCTTTATACGCTTTAGGTTTAACACCTACAGTGTGCCATACCAATGAGGGACATGCAGCCTTTCTTATGTTGGAAAGGTTAAGGCTTCACATGCAGGAAGAAGGTCTTTCTCTTAGGGAGGCATTCGAGGTTTGTTGGGCGAGTAACATTTTTACTACTCATACCCCTGTACCTGCTGGCAATGAACGTTTCAATCCACAGCTGGTGCAGAAGTATTTAGGTAGTTATGTTGAAAAGATGGGTTTTAGCTGGAATGATTTCTTAGCCCTGGGACGGGAAGACCAGAATAACCAGGGAGAAGATTTTTGCATGACTGTTCTTGCCCTTAAATTGGCTGCTCGCAACAATGGGGTGTCTAAACTCCATGGGGAAGTTTCCAGAAAGATGTGGAAAAACCTTTGGCCTCATCTGCCTGAAGATGATGTTCCTATAACCTCTATTACCAACGGAATTCATACCGGGAGTTGGGTAAGCCATGAGCAAGCTGCACTTTTGCAGAAATACCTTGGCTCAGCGTTTGTCGATGAACCGATGAATGCCGAGATGTGGAAGAAAGTTGTTGATATCCCCTCTGCTGAACTCTGGAAACTGAAAGAGTTGCGTCGGGAGAAACTGGTTGAGTTTGTTAGAAAGAGGTTGCGGGCGCAATTCACTAATAGAAGACTGTCTCCTTCTGAAATTAATCACGCCGATGAAGTTCTTGATACGAAGGCGCTTACCATAGGGTTTGCAAGAAGGTTTGCCCCCTATAAAAGGGCAAATTTACTCTTGAGTGAGCCAGAAAGACTGGCAAAGATGCTCCTTAATTCAAAGAAACCTGTTCAGCTCATCTTTGCAGGCAAAGCTCATCCAGCCGACAATCTGGGCAAGGAATTGATCAAACAGCTCATCCACTTTATTCGGGATGAACGCTTCAGGCAGAAGATTGTGTTTCTGGAAGATTATGATATTAATGTAGCCAGATATATGGTCCAGGGAGTAGATGTCTGGCTCAACACACCACGAAGACCCATGGAAGCATCGGGCACCTCTGGAATGAAGGCGGCTGTCAATGGTGTGCTAAACCTGTCGGTGCTGGATGGATGGTGGCCTGAAGGATATGTGAGTGGGGCAGGATGGGCTATAGGACGGGGTGAAGAATATGATGATCCCGATTATCAGGATGCAGTTGCGGGACATCTTCTCTATGATACTTTAGAAAGAGAGGTAATTCCTCTTTTCTATAAACGTGATGCTGATGGGCTTCCCAGGGAATGGATCGAGAATATGAAAACGACATTTAAACGATTAGGTTTTTCTTTCAGCTCTAATCGGATGGTTGCTGAATATACAGAGCGATTTTATGTTAATGCTGGTGACGATTATGAGAAATTGAGTGCTAAGAACTGTATGATGGCAAAAGAAATGGCTAAATGGCGTAAAAGGGTAGAGGAAAATTGGAATAGAATCAAGGTTATCAGTCTAAAGGCAGAGCTTGACGATGAGGTGCTGCGTACGGGTGATGAAATACCTGTTATTGCTGAGATCGAGCTTGGTGATCTTAAGCCGGAGGATGTTGCTGTTGAGCTCTATCATGGGCAAGTCAATGATCAAGAGGTAATCACTGAGGCACATATTGAGCAAATGGAAGTGCAAAAATCATCGGACACTACCCATTTATATGATGGAAAAATAGTCTGTCAATATGCGGGGCGTTATGGTTTTGCTATTCGTATTGTGCCAGGTCATTTGGCACTTGCTCATCGTCTCTTGCCAGGGCTTGTTGTTTGGGCATAATTGATAGATGCTGGATAACAGAATACAGGTATTGAGGGATTCAGGAATTTAGGAATTAATAATAAATGTTGCGGGTTACGAGTTAAGGCAAATTTGTGTTAAATACTTTTATTCCCCTTCGTGTTTCCGGATTGCGGAATTAAAATCCGAGATCCAGAATATTATTAATAGATAATTGGCTAAATGTAATAAGGCTGAGTGGTTACGGTTCAGGGTTTTTTTCTGGTCAGGTGGATTTGGTATCCCAGCCCAAGAATGAAAAGGATAGATTCGCACACCAGTAGTATATAGTGGTATTTGTGTAAAGGAAGGTGAAGGAAGCGAAAGAAACTGCCTGTGGCAAGCATGGCTCCCCAGCATGATGTGCTTGCCATGATAAAATATTTCAGAAAGAAGAGGGCACAGATGCCAGAGAGGATGGCGATAGGAATAATCCAGATACTCTGACCCAAAAAGAATACGCCTACGATACTTCCAAGAAAGATTCCCACCAGGAACCCTGCTATTCTGATGAGGAATAAAAAACCGCATCCCCCTAATAGCCCAATGATTAGGGAACCAGCAATCCCTCCCCATGGTTTGAAAAAGAGGTCTCCTATCCCCAGACCGATAGTTGCCCCAACTATGAAGCCAAAGATGAAGAGAGAAAAGCGGAATATCTTAAATCCAAAGAAACAAAGGGCGATGCCGATGATTAATGCAACAGGCCATGTTTCAAAAAGAGTGCTGTTGAATTGCTCAAGTATTTTTAACAAGTGTTGCAGTAATAGTTCAAAGTCTTTTAGCATAATCTTGACAGATTCATGATTCATGATTCAAGATGCATGATGCACGATTCAAGATGCATGATTCAAGATGCATGATTCAAGATGCATGATACATGAGTCATGATCAAAGATATTTAGTCTAGCAAGTAAATCAGAATATCGAAAAATTATAACCAGTCCACGAAAATTCACTAAGCAAAAAAACAAAATAAATTAACATCCTGCATCCTGTATCCTGTATCTAGCATCCAGCAACCAGCATCGTGCATCTTCAGCACATTCTTGCACGCTTGCTCTTTGCCCATTTGATCAGTGCTTCTGCTGTAAAGTTGTTTAAGACATTATCTGGTTCTAACCACCCGCGGCGGGCAACTGTAACACCCAGTTCCATCATCCACAATTGATCCAGATGATGGGCATCGGTGCCAATGGCAAGCATAACCCCTTTCTGTTTAGCCTTCATACAGTTGATGTCATCGAGGTCCAGTCTTTCAGTGTGTGCATTAATTTCCAGGGCTGTTCCTGTTTTGCCTGCCATCTCTATTACCTGATCGATATCCACATCGTAGGGTTCCCGTTCTCCCAGTAAACGGCCGGTAGGATGGGCTATGATATGGAGGTAAGGGTTTTTCATGGCAGTGGTGATTCTTTTGGTAATCTGTTCTCTTTTTTGTTTGAAACCGGAATGGATAGCTCCTATTACCAGGTCGAGCTGCTTAAGCAAGGTATCCGGGTAGTCGAGCGTCCCATCGTTTTTGATGTCTACTTCAGCACCTGTGATTATTTTTATGCCAGAAAGCTTTTTGTTTATTCTTTTTCCCTCTGCTATTTTTTCTTTTAAACGGGCTTCGGAGAGCCCTTTGGCAATCTTTAAAGATTGAGAGTGATCAGTTATGGCGACGTATTGATACCCCATCTCTTTTGCTTTTAGTGCGATTTCTTCTAAAGAATGGGAACCATCGCTATAGGTAGAATGGATGTGGAGATCCCCCTTGATGTCAGAGTGGTTGAGGAGAGATGGAAGGGCATGGTTGAGAGCAGCTTCTATTTCACCACGGTCTTCACGGAGCTCAGGGGGTATCCAATCCATGTGCAAGGCGGTGTATATGTCTTCTTCTCTTTTTCCACCGATCTTTTTTTGAGCGGAGTATATTCCATATTCATTAATTTTTAAATGTTCCCTCTTGGCGATCTCCCTTAAACGTATATTATGACTTTTTGAACCGGTAAAATACTGGAGGGCAGCACCAAAGGAATCTTTGCCCACTACTCTTAGGTCCAGTTGAGTTCCTGTTGCGGTTACAATACTGCCTTTGGTGTCTCCCTGAGCTAAAATATCATTGGCTACAGGGAGATGAACGAAAGCATCGATAATCTCCTCCCCCTTTTTACCTGCAGCAAGGATGTCGATGTCACCTATGGTTTCCTTTCCCCTTCTCAGCGAGCCTGCAGATTCTATCATAGTGATATCAGTTGATCTTTTTAATAGTTTAACAGCTTCTCTAGCCGTATTAAGAGCTTCACTGAGCGTCATCCTTTCCTTGCTTAGGGTATAGAGCTCTATACCGCGCAGGATGTTTTCAATCTTCTTTTCACCCATGCCTGGCAGGCAGGTGAGGCTTCCATCTGCGATAGTCTTTCTTAAATCATCCAGGCAGTTGATCTTAAGTTCTTTGTGCAAAAGAGAAACGGTTTTTGGGCCCAGGCCTGATATTCCTAAGAGGGCGATAAATTCGTCACTTATATCCTTTCTCAGTTGCTCAAATTTGGTAATTGTGCCGGTCTCAAGGTATTCCACTATTTTTTCCGCTGTACCCTTGCCTATACCGGGTATTTTCTGGAGTTCACCAGATTGTGCAATCTCTTCAATATCGGTTGTGAGATCACTGAGAATACGGGCAGCCTTCCTGTAGGCATTAATCTTAAAGGGGTTATCATCCCTGGATTCGAGAATGTCAGCCATTTTTTGAAATAGTGAAGCAATTTCCCTGTTTTTCACAGATTATTTTTTCCAAAACTCGGGGACAAAGAGGACAATCACTGTATAAATTTCCAGCCTGCCTATAAGCATGCAAAAGGTTAAAATCCATTTTCCCATGGTGGGAATATGATAGTAGTTTTCTGCTGGCCCTACAGCACTCAACCCTGGTCCGACGTTTCCTATACAGGCTGCTACAGAGCTAATGGCTGTGATGAGGTCTAATCCCAGTAGCGTCATGATAAGGGAACTGATGGCAAAAAGGAAAAAGTAGAGGAAGAAGAAACCCCATACCCCTTCCATAATCCCTGTGGAGACACTTTTGCCTGCCAGTTTCACAGGTATCACAGCATGGGGATGAATCATGCGATAAAGTTCACGGTATCCCTGCTTAAGCAGTAACATTATTCTGAAACATTTGATGCTCCCTCCGGTTGAGCCGGTACAGCCTCCTATAAACATCAGGAGCAGCAGTAGACACTGAGAAAAGAATGGCCATTCTCCAAAATCCTTTGAGCTGTAGCCTGTCGTGGTGAGGATAGATGCAACTTGAAAGGAGGCATATCTTAGTGATGATGTTAAACTGTCGAGGAGATGGAGTCTCAGGTTAATAGTTATAAGAATTGAGGCGATCAGGAATACTGCAAGAAAAAAGTGAAGTTCACTATTTCTCCAGAAGCTTTTTATATTACCAAGCAAAAGTCGATAGTGAAGAGAAAAATTGACCCCTGCAAGCAGCATAAATACAATAAACACTGTTTCAAAATAGGGACTGTTATAGTATTCAATGCTGATATTCCTGGTGGAAAATCCGCCGGTGGCAAGAGTGGTGAAGGTATGGCAGAGCGAATCAAAGAGATTCATTCCACCGGCTAAGAGCAGAACAACTTCTGTTAAGGAGATGAGGAGATAGACTTTCCAGAGTATGCGAGCTGTTTCGGTAATTCGGGGCCTGATCTTATCAGGAGTGGGTCCTGGAACCTCCGCTTTATATAGTTCCATTCCCCCTACACCCAACAGAGGTAAGATGGCAATGGAAAAGAGGATAATGCCCATTCCACCCAGCCATTGGATAAAACTCCTCCAGAAAAGGATACTCTGGGGGAGCTGTTCGATTGACATGCAGATGGTTGCCCCTGTGGTGGTAAATCCTGACATGGTTTCGAAACAGGCATTGGTAAAAGAGTTGATACTGCCTGAGAAGATAAAGGGGAGAGAGCCAAAAATGGCTATTGTCGACCATCCCAGTGTGACAATGGAAAAACCATCACGATGAGATAACTCCTTCTTTTTTGAGGGAAACGCCCAGTAGAGAATAGAACCGGATATGGCAGTTATGATGATGGAGTAAAGAAATGCAGTAATACACCCATCTCTGTAAATAAAAGATACTATGAGGGGGAAGATCATGGTTAAGGAAAGGGAGAGATAGAGGAATCCAAGGATATTCAAGATGAGGAAAGGCTGCATGAGAAGAACCTCTCGGGAATTCTACAATTTATTGAAGTTAAGGGTGTTTTTAGTGGTTATTAAACGTACCCCGTTCATGGAGTACTGGAATAATGGAGTATTGGGTATATGAAATCCGTTACGGGTTGCGAGTTGAGAAGAAGAATATCGTTAAACGCGTAACCCGCAACCTGTGTCAAACCCATTACTCCACTACTCCATTGTTCGTTTGAATGTCTTTGACACTGCTTCTACCAGTACTCCATTTTTACCATCAATGTCTTTTCAACTGAAGGGATGGCGGATGTCAGAGTAAAGATGATGACCCGATCCCCGGGTAGAATAATGGTTTCGCCAGTGGGGATAATGATCTCTTTATCTCTTACCACAGCGCCAATTATAGCGCCTCTGGGAAATTTAATATCTCGAAGGGGTCTGTTGACCAGATCCGAAGTATCCATGGCGATAATTTCTATAGCTTCTGCATTTTCTTTAGTAAATGATGCTACTGAGAGCACTTTTCCCTTGCGGATGAATTGGAGGATACGGCTGATGGCTGCAAGGTGGGGGCTTATCACGATATCTACACCGATACTGGACACAAGCGGTGTATAAGAAATATTGTTGATTAAAGAGATGACCTTCTTAGCTCCCAGCCTTTTGGCCAGAAGAGAAACAAGAATATTGGTCTGCTCATCCTCAGAAACAGCTATGAATACGTCGATATCCTTAATATTCTCTTCTTCGAGCAGTTCACGGTCAGTTCCATTGCCTCTAAGGACAATAGTTTTTTCTAATTTTTCTGCAATCTCTGAACATCTCTGCTCATCATGTTCAATAAGTTTTGTCTTTATGGCTTTTTTCTCCAGTCTTTGAGCAAGCTCAACACCGATTTCTCCACCTCCTAAAATCATTATCCGTTGAACTCTTTGCTCTTTTTCTTTAAAATAGTTAGTGACAGAGATAATTTTTTTCGATTCGGTAACGGCATAGACTAAATCGTTTTCTTGAATGATATCATCCCCTCGGGGAATAATCACCTGATCGTCCCTGAATATTGCTGCAATGATAATATCGTGTTTTTCGTTTTCTTTGCTGAGATTCCTTAATCTTTTGCCAATCACGTAACTGTGGGGATCAACCTTGATGCCTGATATTCTTACTCTGCCTTCAGCAAATTCTACAACATCAGTGGCATCGGGGATTTCTACCAGTCTGGCTATGGCTCTTACCATCTCCAGTTCAGGGTTAATGGTCAGGTCTATGTTGAGGTGCTTTTCTCCCAGGATTCCTGAGTTTTGTGCATATTCGGGGTTCCTGATTCTGGCAATCTTTATAGGGACTTTAGATTGTGCACTGGCTACCAGACAGGAAATCATGTTTACCTCGTCACTGTTAGTAACGGCGATAAGTATATCAGCATCTTCAATACCTGCCTGCTTGAGTATTTCAACACTGCTTCCACTCCCATGGATAGTTTGCACATCGAGGTTATCTATGACGCGCTTGACTTTGCTTTCATCTTTCTCGATGACCACTACGTCCATCTTTTCCTGAGATAATCTTGATGCAAGGTGATAACCAACCTCACCTGCACCTACAATAATAAAGTTCATTCTTATTATTTCCCTCCTTAAAAAGGGTAAGGGTTAGTGTCCAATTGGATAGCAATTTCTAAATTTATATAACAAAAACTATTCGATTTCAATAAAATAGTATTTGTTTATACTGCCTTGTGATATAAGTGGAACTGCAACTATTTACCACAGAGTTCGCTGAGAATAATATATTTAAGTAAAAGCATAAAACTACCTGCTATACAAGTAAATCTCTAACGGGGTGAATCTGCGGTGAATACTTGAAACTCGTAACGGGCCTTTGGCCTCCTTGCAATGATGAAGAAATTTGGGGATTTAGTTCTATGGAAGTATATATTATCGGGTCTGGTACAGGGGTTCCTTCTCTGAGACGGGGTTCTCCAGGAACTGTCATCAAAGTTGGAAAAAGTACTGTGCTTTTAGACAGTGGATCTGGAACCTTGCGGCGGTTGCTTAATGTTGGTATTGATTTCAAGGAGATTGATTACCTTCTGTACAGTCATCTTCATCCGGATCATACATCTGATTTTGTACCTTTTCTCTTTGCTTCAAAATATGGAAGTGAAAAGATGAGGATAAAGGAGTTATCCATCATAGGACCTGTGGGGATGGCTCAATTTTATCAAAGATTGAAACTGGCATATGGTAAGTGGATCATTCCTCAAAGCTACAAAATGGACTTAATAGAAATTGCCGGTGAAAAACTTGATTTAGCTGATTTTAATTTACAGGGATTTCCTCTGGTGCATAGTGAGCATAGTGTGGGCTTCAGGCTAGAGTGTAAAAAGGGAAAAACAATCGCTTATTCAGGAGACACAGATTATTGTACTAATCTAATTGAATTGGCAAGAGGAGTTGATCTTCTAATCCTGGAGTGTTCTTTCCCTGATGACAGGAAAGTGGAAGGACATCTTACGCCCTCATTGGCTGGACGTGTGGCACAGGAGGCAGAATGCAAGAGATTATTACTGACCCATTTTTATCCTCCCTGTGACGATCATGATATTGTGGGGATAGTTAAGAAACAATATGCAGGAGAGGTGATTCTGGCAGAGGATTTGATGGAGGTAGTTGTGTGATGCTGGATGCAAGATACATGATGCAGGATACAGGACATATATTCAATTTGTGTTTTATCCAGTATCAAGTAACCAGTATCTAGGATCGTTTCAATTTATTACGCAACTGATAACTAACTACCGAACCCTATGCCTTGGGAGGTGTCTTTTTAAGATGAAGGTATGTTATTCCTGTGGAAAGGAGCTGGATATTGGAGACAGGGTAGGGAGGCATGAAATCTGTCCTCACTGCCATCGTGATCTTAGATGCTGTTTTAACTGTGTACTATATGACCCGGGTGCCTCCAACCATTGCAGAGAACCTCAGAGCGAAGAAATAAGGGATCGTGATCGAAGTAATTTCTGCGATTTTTTTGTTTTTGGTGATAAAGAGGCGAATGAAAGTAATGATAAGGCTGGAAAGGCAAAAGAAGAGTGGGAGCGATTGTTTAAAAAATAAGCATCAATCAGGGAAGAGGAGGGGAAACCATTGAATTTCCAGTAAAAAATAAAACTTGACAATTATTAGAAAATAAATTTTAATAGGAAGATTATGCAGAATTCACTTTAAAATGTGGTTAAGTTATGTTTGAAAACCTTACTGAAAAACTGAATCAGACCTTCAAGCGTTTAAAGGGACACGGTAAACTTAGTGAGCAGAATATTCAGGAGGCGCTTAAGGAAGTTCGTATTACCCTGCTGGAAGCTGATGTAAATTTCAAAGTGGTCAAGGGGTTCATCGAGGGTGTCAGGCAGAAAGCATTAGGTCAGGAGGTATTAAGAAGCCTTACACCTGCTCAGCAGTTTATTAAAATCGTTAAAGATGAACTCATTTCCTTGATGGGTAATGAGGAAAGCCACCTTAATTTGGCAGGAAAAAGCCCTCATTCCATTATGGTAGTGGGTTTACAGGGTTCTGGTAAGACAACTACCATAGGCAAATTAGCGCGACTATTACTGGATAAACACTATACTCCTCTCCTGGTTCCAGCCGATGTTTATCGACCTGCTGCTATTGAACAGCTTAAGATATTGGGGAAGCAGTTAGGGGTGGCAGTTTATGAAACTGACAGTAAGCAAAACCCGGTTGAGATTTGTAAAGATGCACTTGACCTGGCCAATAGAAAAGGATTTAGTGTTCTGCTTGTAGATACTGCTGGAAGGTGGCATGTTGATCAGGAGTTGATGGAAGAACTTAAAAAAATTAACGAGGAGATCAAGCCTAAAGAGATTCTTCTTGTTGCCGATGCAATGACAGGTCAGGAAGCAGTTAATGTAGCTACTAAATTTAATGAGGTATTGGATATTGATGGAGTTATTCTCACCAAAATAGATGGTGATGCTCGAGGTGGAGCCGCACTTTCCATCAAAGCAGTTACTAAAAAGCCAATCAAGTTTGTAGGTATTGGGGAGAAACTGGATGCCCTGGAGGTTTTTTATCCTGAAAGGATGGCATCTCAAATCCTGGGTATGGGCGATGTCCTTTCCTTAATCGAGAAAGCAGAGGCTGCCATTGATACAGAGGATGCCCGGGCTTTAGAAAAAAAGATAAGAAAGGACGGATTCACTCTTGAGGATTTTAGAAGTGTATTCCAGCAGATGAAGAGGATGGGACCACTGCAGGATATTTTGGGTATGATTCCCGGATTGAATAATAAGGCTCTTAAATCTGTGCAGGTTGATGACAAAAAGTTAACGAGAATGGAGGCAATTCTTGATTCCATGACCAGAAAAGAGAGGTTGTACCCATCTATTCTAAATGGTAGCCGTCGCAAGAGAATTGCGGGAGGAAGTGGTACCAGTGTGCAGGATGTGAATAGACTAATCAAACAGTATATGCAAACCCGTAAATTGTTAAAGAAGTTTGGTAAAGGTAAAATGGGAGATATGGGCAAATTGTTATTTAACCCCTAGTTAAGGACTTTGTGAGGTGAAAAAGAGATGGCTGTAAAGATTAGATTGGCTCGTTTTGGAACTAAAAAGAAACCTTTCTATAGAATAGTAGTAGCTGATTCATCATTTCCCAGAGATGGTCGGTTCATTGAGAGGGTGGGGACGTATGATCCCCGGAAAGATCCTCCTGAGATTAATCTTAAGGGTGATAGGATTTTAGAATGGATAAAAAAAGGGGCTCAACCAACTGGGACAGTGGGACAGTTGCTAAAGAAAGGAGGAGTGTTTTCTAAAGAAAATTTAAAGACTTGATCAACACCAGAATTATTTTGATGTAATTTTCCCAAGAATGCAGTGGCTGTTCGTCTTGAGAACTTTAACTTACCTAGAGTGGAGGGCAAGGAGATGAAAGAATTGATCGAATATATTGCTAAATTACTGGTTGATCATCCTGATCAAGTTAGAGTTACTGAAGTGGAGGGTGAAAGAACGTCAGTTGTTGAGTTGAATGTAGTCAAGGAGGATCTGGGAAAGGTTATTGGTAAGCATGGAAAAACTGCCAGGGCAATGAGAACTATCTTGAGTGCAGCCGCTACGAAGAACAGGAAGAGAACTATATTGGAAATTATTGAATAAAGTTTATAACTTTAGTTTGCGTTTAGAAAATGTAATAATTCCTATGTTTTTCGCAGCCTAAAGGCTGCGGCTACCACTTAAGATACTGGCAATTTGACTGTGATGCAGTTTAACATTATTACAATATTTCCCGAGATGTTTGGTGATCCTTTTGAAGTCAGCATCTTGAAGCGGGCACAGGAAAAGGGTCTCATAGAAATTGAGCTTTATAATCTAAGGGATTACTGTAAGGATAAACATCGGGTAACGGATGATCTCCCCTATGGTGGGGGTGTAGGTATGGTTATGAAGCCAGAACCACTTATTGCGGCTATCGAGGCGGTAAAGTCTTCACAGCCTGAAGTGAGAACGTTATTGATGACCCCCCAGGGGAAAAAATTTGAACAGAATAATGCTGTGAGGCTGGCACAATATTCTTCCCTTACCCTGGTCTGTGGTCGTTATGAAGGTATAGACGAGAGAGTAAGGGGTTTTGTGGATGAGGAGATTTCTATTGGTGATTACATTTTAACCGGAGGAGAGGTGGCTTCTATGGTGGTGATTGAGGCCGTAGCCAGATTGATTCCGGGGGTTTTAGGTGATGCTGATTCCCTTCAGGAGGAGTCTTTTAATATGCCTATGTTAGAGGCTCCTCAATACACACGCCCCAGAGTTTTTAAGGGCAGGGAAGTACCAGAGGTTTTATTGTCTGGGAACCATTCAGAGATTGAACAGTGGAGACGTCAGCAGGCACTGAAGAGAACAAAGGAAAGAAGACCCGATTTATTGTCCAAGATTGATGCTCTCGTAAAAAGTCAAAAATCGAGTCACTCCCGTGAAAGTGGGAGTACATAACAACCTGAGATTAATGGATTCCTGCTTTCGCAGGAATGACAAATAAGGAGCAATTCAGACTTTTTACGAATACGTCAAGATTGACCATTGAGAAAAGATAATTATTTTAATAGGATGTAGGAATCCAGAGACGTTAAGTGAGGAGATTAAGAAATGAATATCATTGACCAGATTGAAAAAGATCAGATGAGAACAGATCTACCCTCTTTTAGATCCGGTGATACTGTCAAAGTTCATGTACGGATAAAAGAAGCTGAAAAGGAGAGAGTTCAGATATTTGAGGGAGTTGTTATAAAAAAGAAAAAAGGTGGTGTAAGGGCTAGTTTTACTGTCAGGAAGATCTCCTACGGGGTTGGTGTCGAAAGGATATTCCCTCTTCATTCACCGACTGTCGAAAAGGTTGAAGTGATTCAGCGGGGTAGGGTTAGACGATCAAGACTTTATTATTTGAGAGGCTTAAAAGGAAAAGCAGCAAGGATTAAGGAAAGACAGGTTGTAAGATAATAAATGTTTTGCACAGATAAATCCTCGGGGTTGATATGATTAAGCACCATCCTGATGAGCCCCAAAGTTTTTTCCTGCCAGAAAATTTATTGTACGAGAAGGGCTATCGTTATATTGCAGGTGTAGATGAAGTTGGTCGAGGCCCCTTGGCCGGTCCTGTTATGGCAGCGGCAGTAGTTCTTCCCCCCTCTTGTGAACTTCCCGGTATTGCTGATTCCAAGAAATTGACCCCCCTTAAGAGGGAAAGGTTGTATGCTGATATCTTTAAGGTAGCTCTTTCAGTAGGCATCGGGAGGGTTGATCAGATAGAAATTGATCAAATCAACATTCTTCAAGCCAGCTTGAAAGCGATGGCCATAGCTTTAAACAACCTTTCTTGCTCGGTTGAATATGTGCTGGTTGATGGCATATTTTCTGTTGCTATAGACATTCCTCAGATGACAGTTAAGAAAGGAGATAGTCTCAGCGTACTCATTGCTGCAGCCTCCATAGTGGCAAAAGTGACCCGTGATAAAATTATGGAGGAGTATCATAATCAGTATCCCTGGTATAATTTTGCTCGCAACAAAGGTTATGGGACAAAAGAGCATCTTGATGCTCTTAAAAGGTATGGTTATTCCCCTCTTCATCGGAAGACATTCAAAGGAGTAACGGAGCGCACTCTCAACCTGCTTCAGGAATTATGATATGAGTGAGGAGAGAAAAAGCCTGGGGAAAAAAGGAGAAGACATAGCGGTCTCTTACTTAAAGGAGAGACAGGGCTATAGAATTTTGCGCAGAAATTACCGGTGTGTTTTAGGTGAGATGGATATTATTGCAAAAGATAGGGATGTGCTTTCCTTTGTTGAGGTTAAGACCAGAGGGTCTGCACGTTTCGGAATTCCTCAGGAGAGCGTAAATAAAAAGAAACAGCATAAGCTCTCAAAGGTTGCTCTGGAGTTTATTAACAGGTATAAGGTTCATCATACAAAAGCTCGTTTCGATGTAGTTGCTGTTTATCTCCTTCCGCACGAGGAAAAAATAGAATTAATCAAGGATGCCTTTGAACTGACTTTGCATTGATTTCAAGAGTGATCTCGATCCTGCCGTACTCCTTTCCAGATCATTTCTCTTGATGATATAGTATATTTGAATATCGGATGTCGAACAAATAATTATTAAATGACGAAGGTTTGTTCTTTGTCATTTATTTTTTCATTCATAATTCCTTATTTGGTGTTCTGCAGTTCAAAAACAGATTCGCAAGTTTGAATTTTTCAAAAAGATAAAGTGTTGCGAAATTCCGTTAAATCGTTATGACAAAACGCAAAGCCTTGGCCCTTTACTCCGGTGGTCTTGATAGTATCCTGGCCTGCAGGGTCATCATGAATCAGGGGATAGAAGTAAAAGCCCTCCATTTTATTACGCCCTTTTTTGGGTACGATAAAAAGGGCAGAGAAGATGAAGTGAGGGATTACTCCTTCGCGCACTATGGGATTAAACTTGAGATAGTTGATGTAAGTCATGATTATTTGGAAATTGTTAAACATCCAAAGCATGGATATGGGAAAAATCTTAATCCCTGTATGGATTGTAAAATCTTTTTGATATCTAAAGCCAGGAAATTGCTTGATGAGGAAGGGGCATCTTTTCTTATCACTGGTGAGGTGTTGGGGCAACGGCCCATGTCACAAAGACGTGATGCGATGAGAATTATTGAAAGAGATTCAGGAACTGAGGGGATTTTACTTAGACCCTTGTGTGCCAAGCATTTAAAACCTACCATCCCTGAGGAGCGAGGGTGGGTGGATAGAGATAAGCTCTTAAATTTTAAAGGAAGAGGAAGGAAATCACAGATGATGTTGGCTGAGCAGTTGGGGATTGAAGGATACCCTACTCCGGCAGGAGGTTGCATCTTAACTGACTCTAAGATTTCTGCCAGGATCCGGCGGTTGCTTAATAATTGCGCTGATGTTAGCATTGAAGATCTACTATTGACAAAGGTGGGCAGGCATTTTGCACTGGCGGAGGAGACTCTTTTAGTAGTAGGAAGATTTGAGAGAGAGAACAGACAGATAGAACAACTGAGTCGAAGAGGAGATATCCTGCTTGAGTTATCAGAGAATCCAGGACCTCTCAGTCTTTTGAGGGGTCCCTGTACTCCTACAATCCTAAAGATTGCTGTCTCCATAACAGTTAGGTATAGTAAAGCCAGGGAAGATAAGCGGGTGGAAGTAGCATACAGAGAAGAAGGAAACCATCTTACTCAAGAGATTAGAGCAGACCCCATTTCAGACCAGGATCTTGAGAATTACAGGATAGGGAACTTAGCTTAAGCTTTGCTTAAGTGGAGTGTTGCAACTTCAAACTTACCCATGCCCATCATTCCAATATTCCAGTTGTGAGCGCAGCGGACTAAATTATTCTTCTGACAAGGATGAAAGATAATCATCTTTTAGCAAACACTGTTTGCTAAATCTGTTTTTTAAACGGTAGGTAAGAAAATAAGCCATAGGCTTTACCGGATTAAAGATATGATCGAAGATGAGATGTTGTGTAAATCCGACGCCTGCTGCGATAATAAAGATGTTGTAATCTGAGATGACGATGATAATCGCAATGAGTATAAGATATTCATAAGCATGAAGTAACAAGTAGAATCGTTCATACTTTGCCCCGTAGCTATAGTTAAAAAACTGTTTTAGATTTAGATTCCAGCCGGTGTCCCTGACGTAATCAAAAAAGTGATCTACATCTACCAGGATGCCGACAAGAAAACAGATAAATGCAGCGAAGAAGGATTTGAAAATGAGATAAAAAACCAGACTAAACCCTAAAGAAACGGCAGTGTGATATTTTAGTTTAATGGTAAAATTCCTTTCTGTATTTTCTGGTCACTTGCATTTAATTTAGATTTGTGATTATATGTTTAACATAGCATGAAGCATTTTTATTTTTCAAATTATTTTTGGATGAATGATGCTCTTAAAACTTATTCTTATATTTACTATTGTTCCCTTCATTGAACTCTTTCTCTTGATTGAACTCGGTACCCGTATAGGGACGTTCAATACCATTGTTGTGATAGTGGTCACGGGTGTTATAGGTGCTTTTATGGCGAGGATGGCAGGCCTTAATGTGTTGTTCAAAATCCAGGAGAATCTACGCGAAGGCATATTCCCCAGAGATGAGTTTTTTGACGGGATATTAATCTTAATTGGTGGTGTTTTACTTCTAACGCCGGGTTTGCTTACAGATGCTTTAGGGTTTTTCCTCTTGATTCCTTTTGGGCAGGCAGTAATGAAGAAATTTTTGAAAGAAATTATGAGAAAAAAAATAGACAGAGGTGAAATCACCTTTTGGGGAGGTGGTTTATAACATCTCGGGAATCAAACAACTTGTAGAAGCAAAAGGTGTTTTTCTTTAGCTCACTTTTGGTACTTTTAACTTCAAACTTGCCCTTGTCCACTATTCCAATTGTTCTTTTTTGCCATCCTTGGATTTTTTTATCAATCCCTTTATCAGGTTTTCCAGAGCCTTCTTTTTGTCCTGCCTTTTATCGCTGTCTATATCTTCCTCTTTTTTAAGGATAATATCTATAATCATCTCAGAAATATTTTTGATAGTCGAGGAAGCTGGCATGACCACTACCTCATCAGTTGGTCCTTTGATGGCTAATGCAAGGACTGTCCATCCCCTCTCATCTTTAAAATATTTGGTTAATGTTTCATTAGCTATCTGCTCAGAGAGTTGAGGTGAAAGCCTCATTTCTAAAGAAAGATCTAAATATGAATCCAGGCTGATGGTTCCTTTGGGATAGAGCTCAATTTCTTTTCCTTTCAGGCTGCTTTCAGTGTGTATAAGACCATCTGTTATCTTGAAAGTTCCCTGAGATTGATCAAAGCTGAGTGTGCCCAGATTTCCCACCTTAATAAAGGAAGCAAAAGATTGGAGAGACTCTAAACCGGAGATTTTCCCATTTTCAATGTGAATATTTCCTTCCCCTTTGAGATGTTTCTTGAAGGTGTCTGATGTTGTCCCACTGCCTCTAAGATCCATGGCAAGATCCGTGATTCCGTATATATTCTCTTGTAAATCTGGTGCAAAGGAAGTAATTATGGGATTGAGTTGAAGGTTGTCCCCTGCAAGCTGAAGGTTGTAATCTAACCCCTTAACTGAAAGATCAATAAGCCCTTTAAGCTGGAGCGACCCACCTTCTGGAGCTCCTTTTAAGGATTCCAGATGGAATCTATTATCATCTAAGCGGCACCTGGCTTTTACATCAGAAAGGTGTATGTTTTTATAGCTAATGTGTTTGATGGATACATCTGCCTGAATTTTTGCGTTGTTAAAATTGAAAGGTTCCATCTCCTCACGCTCTTCTTCCTCATCTTCTTCTTGTGCCGTTTCTCCAATATTATCTACTTCTTCCAGACATGAGATGATATCATCAATAGTAAGAGAAGGGGAAGTAAAGTTGAGTTCTGCTGTGAGAGGTCCCTGGAGATAGTTATTTATTCTGCCCTTTAGTGTAAGGGGGGAGTTTTGAAAAGTAGTTTTAAGATGCTCGATTGTTATATTGTGGCCGCCAAATAAGATTTTCCCATCAACCTGAGTTTTAAGATGAGGTAACCGCCTTGATTTTATTTTGAGTTTATCAATGAGTAAATATCCGTTTATTCTAAGGTCTTCCGGGTTTTTCGGGCTGAGTTTGATTGAGAGGTTTGCTCCCGTTGTTCCGGATGAGGAGAAATCCCCATCACCAGGTATGAAGTCTTGAGGGAGGGAGTCGAGGATGTTTTGTGCCTGGAGATTTTCTGTGTTAGCTGTCAGGTTAATGAAAGGATCAGTTTTACATGTTTCTATTTCTCCGACCAGGGAGAGTTTTACCTTTTGGATAGTTGCATCACAGTCCTCAAGCAAAAGAGTATCAGAAGAAGACTTATAGGATAAACGATGGTCCAAATCGACAGTGATGTTCCGCAGATTGTCGATAAAGGTGTCAGGTGGCTCATCATCTGATGTATTGGCAGACGAAAGCGTAAAATCTCTGAGGGAAATCAGGCCTTGAGAAGAAAAGTCTAATGACCTGTTGGCAGTAATGGTAAGATCTAGTGAACAATAACCTTTAAGGAGGGTGAAAGGCAGCTCCGGGAAGTAAGGGGTAAATTGGGTTGTATCCAGTGGGGTAAGCTGAACCTTTGATTCTACCTCTTTACGCAAAGGATCTATGAGTGCTTTTAGCTTAAGGAAAGATGGAGGAGTAGATACAATTTCTGCGGAGAGGTTTAAGGGGAAGGAAGAGACCAGGGAGAAATCTGAGGCACGGATGTTGATATTTTTTACAGTGAGTTTAAACGGTGGGGAGGAAGTTTTTAAATAGTCCGTGAAAGTGAGTCCTCCATTTTTGACATTCAGTTGGGTTACAATAAAGGATAAAGTGGTTTCTGGCAAGACCGTATCCGTCTTACCCTTATCTATTTCCCTTTTTGTCGCTTCGGGCGCATCCTTAATGAAGTTGTAGTTCCCCTCTCTATCTCTTGTCAGGTCGATATGAGGTTGATGAAGTGTAATTTCATCTATAATGATCTTTTTGGACAGAAGTGGGAGGAGACGGCAATGGAGAACCATCTCCTGGCTCTGAAAAAATACGGTTTCTTTGCTCAATGTGGGATCGTAAATGGAAATATCTTTTAATTCAATTGTTCCCGTAAGACCCACATCTATTTTTTTAAAGGATATTGTATGTTTTATGATTTCTTCCAGTTTGGGAATAACCAGCACATCGATTGTTTGGGGTATAAGGTAGGATTTAACCAGAAAAGACATACCAATAATAATAAGTAGGAATATTGCAAGAAGTATTAATGTGAGTTTTTTCCAGCTTTTCATGTGATATTGTTTTCTGTTTAAATTTTAAAACAATTATGATACTTTAAAACACTTTTGTTTGTATTGAAATGTGAGCAGTTTGAAATACATAGCATATAACCTTGCTCAATGCAATTTTAATTATAAAGTATCTAATTAAAAATAAATCGTCATTCCCGCTTTCGCTGGAGTGACTCGGTTTTTGACTTTTTGCAAAACAGATAAGTTTGGTTTCATTCTTCGTGGTTATATTTGTTTTGGTTGCGGCTTTGTTGCATTGTGGTCTTTGTGGTGAATAATTGTAATTTAGTGTGCGATTCATTTGAGGTTTTAAGTGATGGATAAAGAAGTGGATGTCAGGGATTATATTCAAAAAGAGTTTGTAAATTTGAATCTCATTTCGGGGAGAAAAGAGGATGCTATAAAGGAACTTGCGCAATTGGTGGAGAATGCTCAGGAGATTGCTGATTTTGAGCACTTCCTTAAAGATGTCTTTGAGCGGGAGCGACTGGAGACGACAGGAATAGGAGATGAAATAGCCATTCCTCATGCCCGTACAGATGTCGTAAGTCAATTGATTATTGCTGTTGGAAGATCAACTCATGGTGTGGAATTTAAAAGTTTGGACGGAAGGAAGGTTAAACTCATCTTTCTGGTGGGGACACCAAAAGGTAGTGTGAGTCACTACTTGAAGATCCTGGCACAGCTCACCCGATTATTAAAGAAAGAACCCTTTAGAGAAAAACTGCTTGAAGCACAGGATGGGGAGATGGTAGTGAAACTCTTTAGGGGGAGTGAGGATTAAATGGCAGTGTGCTGGATACTGGATTAGACGATTGTGGATTTTGGATTGAAAACCTAAAATTTGATAATCCCCCTTTGGCAAAGGGGGGAATAATAAGTTGTAGAAATTACTAAACGTTTATTTTAAAACTTTAGCCACTTACAATTGACCAGGATTATTCTTAAGGAGAATATTTTTTGTCTGACCGCTTGAAACTTTCAGCCGATGAGCTGTTTCACAGTATTATTGATAAGCTTCGTTTAAATGAAAGCACTGTTATCTTAATCATAGCATCCGTAGTGGGTATAATCGGGGGCTTTGGCGCTGTTGGATTTCGTTCTCTGATTGAATTTATCCAGACAGTTGCCATTGGGGGTCATAACAACATATTGGAAACAGTTACCGCTCTGCCCTGGTACAAGAAACTGATTATACCATCAATCGGCGGACTTATTGTAGGGCCTCTGGTGTATTTCCTTGGGAAAGAGACTAAGGGTCATGGAGTGCCGGAGGTAATGGAGGCTGTGGCCTTAAGTGGAGGCAAGATCAGGTCGCGCGTAATGTTTTTAAAGGCCTTCGTTTCTGCTGTTACCATTGGTACAGGTGGTTCGGTGGGACGTGAAGGCCCCATAGTGCAGATTGGTTCAAGTCTGGGGTCCACCTTTGGCCAGTGGCTTAAGGTAAGTCAGGAAAGGTTGAAAGTGCTTGTTGCCTGTGGTGCGGCAGCAGGTATAGCAGCAACCTTTAATGCACCGATTGCAGGGGTAATGTTTTCTGTAGAGATAATACTTGGCAACTATGCGATTACGACTCTTGTGCCTCTTATTATGTCTTCCGTAATGGCAACAATTGTAGGCAGATGGTATTTTGGAGATATTCCTGCATTTGAAATTCCATACTACGTTCTTGAAAACGCATGGGAAATTGGGCCCTATATAATTTTAGGTCTTGTAACAGGAGCTGTGGCAGTTGGCTTTGTGAAGCTGTTATATTTTTTGGAAGACTTTGCTGATAAGATTCCTGTAAAAGGTTTTATTAAAACCCCTCTTATTCTCTTCCTTATCGGGCTAATGCTCTTGTATTTTCCCCATGTTTATGGTGTGGGCTACGATACGATCACTTCAGTACTTAAGGGCGAGATGGTGTGGTATATGCTGTTGCTTCTCATCCCAATCAAAATGCTTGCAACGTCTATTACTCTTGCTGCCGGAGGATCAGGAGGCATCTTTGCACCATCGCTGTTTCTTGGTGCGGTGTTTGGCGGTTTATTTGGCACCCTGATGAATTTACTTTTTCCGGATATTGCAATTTCGTCAGGTGCATATGCTGTGGTTGGAATGAGTGCAATGGTTGCAGGTACCACTCATGCACCCATTACTGCATTTCTAGTGATCTTTGAGATGACAGGAAATTACAAGCTGATTCTTCCCCTTATGTTATGTTCCATTCTGGCTTCATTTGTTGCTTCAGTGATAAAGAAAGATTCTATATACACGATGAAGCTTACCCGCAGGGGTGTGGATCTTTCAAAGGGTATGGAAGTGTCCATTATGCAGACAACAAAGGTCAGAGATGTAATGAACCGTTATATGGTAATGCTTAATGAAAGCATGGGTTTTAATGATCTTCTTCAAAAGGTTATCAATTCGAATGAAGCATACTATTATGTAGTAAATGATGAAGGAAAATACCAGGGCTCATTTAACGTGCACGATGTGAAGGAAGTGTTGAATGAGCAGTCGCTGGCGGGACTGGTAGTGGCAAAGGATCTTGTGCCGATTTCTTTAAGTCCTTCAATCGAGATGGATGCTACCCTTGCCCAGTGTATGAGGAAATTCAGCATTTATGAGATGGAAGAACTTCCTGTGATTGATAATGAAAATTCAAACAATCTGATCGGGAAGATAGGCAGACGGGATATCATGAATGTTTACAACCGTGAAATTCTGCGCCAGGGATCACTCGGGTTAAAATTCATACAGGGCAAGCTTTCTGAAAAGTTTTCCACTCAGAGCTTCGTTGACCTGCCTGATGGGTGTGAAATAAACGTTATCCCGGTAACTGCGTCAATGCAGGGTCACACCTTGCAGGACCTTGATGTTCGCCACAGCTACGAGGTGACAGTTGTCGCCATTAATCGAAGCGGGGAGAGGGGAGAAAGAGAAGTAATAATCCCAGCCCCTGAAGAAATTCTTAAAAGAGGAGATATGCTTGTAGTCATAGGAAAAGGCGATGCTCTGAAACACCTTGAAGAAGTATTTCACAGTGAAGGGGATATTGCTGGAAAATAAACAAAATTCACTCAACATCAAAACATTCAAATGATTAAGATTCAAGGCTTAAACTTCATAAAGAAACACATAGCAATAATAATTTTTCTTGTATTATATTAAAGTCCCTCGTCACCAGATCTCCCTTTCAGCTTAACCTCCCGACAGAATCCATAGCGGGAAGGCTTGCGTATGAAGCCTACAAGATGCCGTGCTTCATCGCTGTCTACTTCATCTTCAATCTTTTTAAGTCTCTCCTCCAATCTAAGTTTTGACCTGAAAAGAATTTTATATGCGTGATTTAACTTAGATATCTCTTCCCTGCTCATTCCACATCGTTTCAACCCTACAATATTGAGTCCATAAGCCTCAGCATCATAACCAACAGCCCGTATGAATGGTGGTATGTTGGTATTTACGCGCGTATTTCCTCCCACAATGGCATGCTTTCCAACCCTGGCAAACTGCTGGATAACAACCCCGCCAGAGATAAAACCATAGTCTTCTACCTCAACATGTCCGGAGAGAAGTGCACAATTACAAACAACCACATGGTTTCCTATAACACAATTATGCGCTACGTGTGACTGGGCCATTAGAAAATTATGATTTCCGATTATGGTAGTTGACCCGGGTTCGGTACCTCTGTGAATAGTTGCGTATTCACGAATAGTATTGTTATCTCCAATCCGCACATAGCTTACAGCATTTTTATCAAAGACCAGATCTTGAGGATCTTCTCCGATTATTGCACCGGGGTGAATATCATTTTGCTTTCCTATGACTGTTCCCTTTTTAATTACACAATGGGCATCAATCCGCGTCCCGGCACCAATTGTTACATCATCTTCTATAATCACCCATGGGCCAATTGTAACATCATCTTCAATGACTGCCTTTTCACTAATTTTTGCCGAAGGATCGATGTTCTTCACCTGTTTTACCTATAATTCCATCTCAATTTTCTTAACAAGCTGATCTATTTCTCCCAGAACTTTTTTAGACAGCCTGCCAGAATGTTCTATCTCCCCCTTGAGATTCCTTAAGGTAGTTAAGAAACGTTTGACAGTGGCAGTATGCCTTATTTTTTTCTCCTCCTCGGGATCGAATTCTGCATAAGACTCAAGTATACTCCGCAGCTTGCTCCTAACCTCTTTGGGTTCCTCTCCCCTGTCTAATACACTATATCTGAGAGTTTTATAGTCATCCTCATGCAAACCTTTTTTGTCTTTTGCAAGCCTCAATATATCTACAGAGTCATAGCTCGGCAGTTCAACTACCTTGCCAGAATCAACCAATTTATTCTTTAGAAATACCGGCTCTTCTCTTTCAAGAAAATAATATGATCTTAAAAGTTTTAAGGCAGTTGAGTTTTTAATAGCTATTTCCTTAGAACAATAGCTCTCAAAGCTCATATACCCCCAGCTCTTATAATGCTTTTCTCTCCATACAGTCTGAAGGTACTGACCCAGTTCAATCCACGAACTCTTGAAGCGTCGAGCCGACTGAAGCGTCTGGTAGCGAAGCGAATTCTTATCCATATCTTCCATTTTGTGCTCAATTTCAGATATGGACTTTGTCTTTGGAATACTCATAGATCTCATGCTCCCCGGGGAGAATATTATGTTTAGGATTTGAGGTTTTTCTATTGATAAAAAGAAAGGGAAGAAGAAAGTTGGGGTTTGAAATTAAATTTACAACTATGATTTGTTACTTTTTTGCGTAAAAATCAATGTTGACTTCACCTTTTTCAAAACTGAAGTCACTCATTTTAATTCTAAGACCATTCGCATATTTTTCATCAACAGAATAATCAAAGCGGATCTCCTTGGTGATCTCTTCCTTTGGATTAATTTTAGCGATATTGCATGGTTCGCTCACTTTTTGCCAATTCCAGCATTTTATCTGCTCAACGGGAAGATTTGTGTTGATATCCACAAGCACAATGTTCTGATTAAACAATGTCACCTTTTCTTCCAAAGGATTAGTTGCACGGTACAGCAACCTGTAGAAATAAACTCCACTTTCTTCAACCCTGGCTATTTTAAAATGAATCTTAAACCCGTTGTCCCATTTATGCTCATACCACCCCTTACTTTTCTTTTCACGACGAGTTGGCTTTTCAGGGTTATCATAGTGGTAATATTCTATAACATAAGGTGGGATTTTAATGTTTTTAGAATGTTTAAGTGCATTACAACAACCGGTCGTAAAAAATAACAAGACTAGAGTGCTTATTAATGCAGCTCTGTTCATTTTCTTCACCCCATTATTATCATCTTACCGCTCAACGATCATTGCCATACCCTGGCCACCACCGATGCACATAGTTACCAGTCCATACTTATAATTCTTTCTTTTCATCTCATGGGTAATAGTTACCAGGAGTCTGGCACCTGTACAGCCAATAGGATGTCCAAGGGAAATCCCGCTGCCAAGAGGATTGGTATTATCCATGCTCAAATCCAGCTCTCTTATACAGGCAATAGCCTGAGAGGCAAAGGCTTCATTTAGTTCTATAACGTCCATATCTTTTATAGTAAGATTAGCCTTGTCTAAAGCCTTCTTTACCGCTGGAATAGGTCCTAAACCCATATATGCGGGATCAATAGCACCTGATGCATAAGACTTAACGGTTACTAATGGCTCAAGATTTAGTTGTTCTGCTTTCTCTTTAGACATAATCAAAACAGCAGCCGCAGCATCATTGATTCCAGATGCATTACCCGCTGTTACTGTACCGTCTTTTTTGAAAACCGACTTCAGCCGAGCCATTTTTTCTAAACTGGTATCCATTGGACGTTCATCAGTATCAAATATAATGGGATCACCTTTTCTTTGAGGAATAACTACGGGAACAATCTCTTCCTTAAATGTCCCATCTTTTATAGCCGCCCTTGCACGCTGATGACTCATAAGACCTATCTCATCCTGTTCCTTTCTGTCTATGCCATACATCTCTGCAATATTCTCTGCAGTAAGACCCATATGGTACCCATAAAATATCTCCCACAATCCATCCAGCACCATCATATCATTCAACTCACCCTTCGAACTCACATCCATTCTGTATCCCCAACGCGCTTTGGGAAGTATGTAAGGGGCATTACTCATACTCTCCATCCCCCCGGCAATAATCACATTAGCATCACCAAGCTGAATTGCCTGAACTCCCTGTACAACTGCCTTCAAACCAGATGCGCAAATCTTATTTACTGTAAAAGCATTTGTCTCTTTAGGAAGTCCAGAGTGAATCGTTGCCTGCCGAGCGGTATTTTGCCCCTGACCGCCCTGGAGAACGTTTCCCATAATAACCTCATCAATCTGAATCTCCTGAAAAGAATCATCCCAATCATATCCCTTCTTTTCCAGTTCAATCAATCCAGTGCCTTTCAACTTCTCCGGCGCATAACTTAAGAGTTTTTCCGAGGATACAGGTTTTAAATTCGACTTCTTTAACAGCTCCTTAATAACAAGAGAACCTAACGGAACTACTGGAACAGACTTAAGAGACCCTCCGAATGTACCTATAGCCGTCCTTACTCCACTTACTACAACTACTTCTCTCATGCTAAATCCTCCTTTTCTACCGTTGAATCATTTCTCATCTCGATACTTAAACAACAGATTTAAATATCAGCTTTCACTGCAAACTAACTAGCATCATGGTTAAATATTAAATTTTTCCACCAAAGTCAAGGAAAATAAAAAAATGGGTTGGCACGCATCCTTGACAGATACACAACAAAAAGGTAAATTAGGAATGAAGAAACTCTACAGTTTTTTAAAAGGTCAAACTATGCAAAAAATTGCTTTAAATGAAATAGCCTCAATTGTGGGAAAAGATAATCTTCTCACAGCCAAAGAAGAGCTAATGTGCTTCTCCTATGATGCTACTAACCAAAAATTTCTGCCAGAAGCAGTGGTTTTCCCTCTCAATTCTCAACACATTTCTAAGATTATACATCTTGCTAACAGGTATCTGTTTCCTGTTATCCCCCGCGGAGCAGGGTCTGGATTCGTCGGAGGTTCACTCCCGGTAGAAGGTGGACTTGTGCTCGTCTTGACCAGGATGAATCGAATAATAAAAATTGAACCAGAAAACCTCACCGCAGTAGTTGAACCGGGTGTAGTTACAGAAGAATTCCAACAGAAGGTTGAATCGTTTGGCCTGTTTTACCCGCCGGATCCGGCAAGCCTGAAAATTTCAACCATGGGAGGGAACGTAGCAGTCTGCTCAGGTGGACCCCGTTGCCTGAAATATGGTGTAACCAAAAACTATGTGCTAGGACTTGAAGTAGTATTACCAACAGGAGAAATTATTAAGACAGGGGTTCAAACACTCAAAGGTGTTGCTGGATATGATCTCACAAGTTTATTCGTGGGTTCTGAAGGAACGCTGGGCATTATCACCAGAATTATTGTTAAGCTTCTTCCACTGCCAGAAGACAAAAAAACCCTGCTTGCTGTCTTTCCTCACCTTGACGATGCCACACTGACTGTCTCTTCCATTATCCAGGCACGAATTATTCCAGCCACTCTTGAATTTATTGACCAGGCTTCAATCCGCTGTGTTGAAGATCACCTGAATATGGGACTTCCCACTCAGGCAGAGGCATTTTTGCTCATTGAAGTAGATGGCGACACAGATACAGTTGCCAGGCAAATTGAACTAATAAAGGAGATCTGTTTAAAAAATGGGGCCAGCGAGGCAAAGATCGCCCACAACCAACAAGAGGAAGAACAGCTATGGAAAGCCAGACGTTCCATATCACCAGCTCTTTTAAAGCTCAATCCCCACAAGGTCAATGAGGACATCAACGTTCCTGTCAGCCAAATACCTGAAATCATCAGACGCATTAACAGGATCGCTCAAAAATATCGGCTTATTAATGTGAGTTTTGGTCATGCAGGAGATGGAAATATCCACACTAACTTTATGATCAATAAAGACAACCCAGATGAGGTAAAACGGGTAAAGCAAGCTGTTAAAGAAACCTTCCAGGCTACTCTGGAACTCGGAGGCACCATTTCTGGAGAGCACGGGATAGGAATAGCCAAGGCCCCTTATCTGGAAATGGAGATAGGAAAGATAAATCTCTCGTTTATGGAACGGCTAAAAAAACTGTTTGACCCCAACCATATCTTGAATCCCGGGAAACTATCCTTAAAGCAATGAATAACCTCAAAGAACTGACTAAAAACGCTTCTAAGTGTGCCAAGTGCGGGACCTGCCTGGCACATTGTCCCGTCTATGCTGAAACACTCTCAGAGCCCACAACTGCACGTGGCAAACTGAGTCTTCTTGAATCACTGGCTTCAGGCGACATAAAATTTACCAGGAAACTGAAAGACATCCTGTTTTCATGTCTGATTTGCAATACCTGTGGAGAAAATTGCCCCAATGACGTTAAGGTTGGGGAAATTCTTCTTGAAGCAAGAAGAGAGTTAATAGACCATCGTGGGCTTCCCATTACCAAAAAAATTCTCTTCCGCCACCTGCTCAACTCACTCCATGCAATGCCCCTTTATTTGCGGGCTGGTTCTCTTATGCAGGGTCTTCTATTAAAAAATATTCCCAAAGAGAGCGGTCTTCACCTCCGCTTCTCCCTTCCTTTCTTAAATAAAAAGCGGTTAATCCCTGCTCTCGCCAGAAACTTTTTTTGCAATTCCTATTCTCCTGTAGCAAAGGCTAGCACCGAAAAAAAGCGTGTTGGCTACTTCGTTGGATGTGCAACTAACTATCTCTTTCCCCACACAGCTGAGACTGCATTGCGCATCCTTAACAAACATGGGGTGTCTGTATTCATCCCTTCTGATCAAAAGTGCTGCGGGCTGATTGCATTGGGATCAGGAGACTGGCAGTCAACTCAAAAACTTGCCTTATCAAACATTGAAGCCTTCGAGCAACTCAATCTGGATACTATTGTAACAACATGTGCTTCCTGCACAGCAACCTTGAAAATTTTTTATCCCCAGATTTTCAAAAATGCTGATATTGAAACTCAAGAAAAGGTTAAACATTTCAGCCATAAAATCATGGATATATCTCAATTTCTCATTCAGGAGCTAAAAATAGCCTCCGAACTAAAAAAACACACTCCCGCAAAAGGTAATCTCCCAAAGATCACCTACCATGATCCCTGCCACCTCAATCGCACTCTGGGTATAACACAGGAGCCGAGAGAAATATTAAAGTCCTTATCCAATTTTACATTTGTAGAAATGAATGATGCATCCAGATGCTGTGGTATGGGTGGAACCTTTAACATTACTCACTATGATCTTTCACTGAACATCCTTAAACACAAACTGGATGCTCTGGAAGAATCAGGGATTGAAATGATAGCAACTGGATGCAGTGGTTGTATCCTTCAATTTATGGATGGAATTCATCAAAGAGGATTGAATACTAAGGTAATACACGTTGTAGAAGCTCTTGAGATAGACGGGGAAATGAGGTAGGAGATGGGAACGTCCCATGTGCTCGCCAAGCAAAAACGGCCGTATTCATGTAGATAAGATGATTGGTATTTAAACAGGTAAGAGAAAGTATCAATTAAAAACCCTCAATTAAAAAGTTCATTTTAGTAGAGCCTACATCGATAAAATCATTATCTCTCAATTTACTTTTTTCACTAATGCTTTTTCCATTCAGTCGAGGTGAATTTATTCCATCGCCTCGAGAAACATAAAAACCATCTGACTTTTTATCAATTAAAAGGGCTGATTTTCCCACGAGAACCCCTTTTACCCTAATATCAGCTTTACTCCCTTTGCCTATAGTAGTCACTTTTTTATTAAGCTGTACCTCTTTAATTTCTCCACCGTCCGATATATAAGCAATAACTCCCTTCAGCTCATTTATCTCGTTCTCCTCTTTTTTTTTCTTCTCCAGGTTTTTAGTCAAAAGATCACGGTGCTTCTTTGTATCTAAAATGCATGTTCTCTCTGTAAACTGAGGATTGGGCATCCTTACACTGCTTTCATTTTCCTTTCGGAAGATCAATGTATGTTTCCCAACCAAAATAATATCTCCCTCTTTCAGTTCACATCTATCAATTTTTCTCTTATTGACAAATGTGCCATTAGAACTATTAAGGTCTTGTAAAATAAATTCATCCCCTTTTCGTAACAGCCGAGTGTGACATCTCGAAACAGCCAGATTTTCAATTATGACATCATTATCCTTCTCCCTGCCAATAGTAATAATCTCCTTTTCTATGGGGATTTCTTTAAGTCTAATACCATCAAATTCTAAAATAAATTTTGCCATTTTTTCACCTCAAGCCAAAAAGGTTTAAATAATTCAATTTCCTTACCGTATCATCAGAAAGTACATTTTCAAGCACCATCCTTTCCAAAGACAAACCAAAATTAATCTTGACGATGAAATACTAATTAATATAAATTAATAGCATTTATATCGGAACATTTCCAAAAAAGATTAACAGTGAATTAACTATTCACCACAGAGATCGCAGAGTACGATGAGAAGACCTTTGCGGCAATAAATATAGTGACTAAATAGTGAATTACATTCCACCATATATCAAACTAAACAAGACGGGTGAACTCAAAAGACGAATTCGCATCTTAAATAACATACTAAGGAAATGTGAGCTCTGTCCTCGTCGTTGTCAGGTTAATCGTTTAAAGGGGGAAATTGGATTTTGTAGAGCGGGTGAAAGACTTATGGTGTCAAGTGTCTTCCCCCACTTTGGGGAAGAAGCACCTCTGGTAGGTAGTCGGGGGTCAGGGACTATTTTCTTAACTCATTGCAATCTGCAATGCATCTTTTGTCAAAATTATGATATCAGCCACCAGGGACATGGGGAAATCATTTCTTCTGAACAGCTTGCTTATTACATGCATACTTTACAGGAAAGAGGATGTCATAATATCAACTTTGTTACTCCAACTCACTATCTACCCCAAATTATATCCTCACTTCCATATGCGATTGATCACGGATTAAACATACCTCTTGTTTATAATTGCGGAGGCTATGAATCCCTGGAGTCAATCAAGTTATTGGATGGTATCATCGATATCTACATGCCAGACGTCAAATTTGCAGACAGAAAAGCGGCAGAGAAATATGCCCAGGCTCCTGACTACCCAGAGGTGGTAAAAAAAGCATTAAAAGAAATGCATCAACAGGTGGGTGATTTTCACATCAACAAAGAGGGAATAGCAGAAAGGGGACTTTTAATCCGACATCTGGTAATGCCTGAAGGTTTAGCAGGCACTCGAAATCTCATGCACTTTATCGCTACAGAGATTTCACCTCACACTTATGTTAATGTGATGAGTCAATTTCATCCTGAATATAAGGCTTTTGACTATCCCGAGCTTAGCAGAGTTATCACACACCAGGAATACAGTGAAGCTATAGATAGTACAAAAAAGGAAGGATTGCATAAAGGGTTTTCTAAGGTTTAATATAATAAAGCAGTCATTAAACTCGTAGAGTTTAGATATCAACTAAAGAATAGTATAATTACATAAAGTTACTTTACCAATAAAAAAACTGGTTATGGAAGGCATGGAAAAATAAATCGATGCCATAACAAGGAGGGACTTGTTCCATAACCAGCTATTAAATACTAGCACATAAAAAAGTTTTATGCTAGTGATTAAAAAAATAAAATCAACTTTTATCTGGCTTTAATGTACCAGATAAAGTACCTTACACTGAAAGGAGAGGATTTTTTATATAACCAGGTAATTAGAAAACATTTAATTTATCAATAAGTTACACAGCATATTGATTTTATTAATTAGAAACAACATTGTCTGACAAGTAATAATTTATTAGGTACTTTTAAAGATAAAATATATAATTAACAAGAATTTAGCATCTTTTTACCACCACCAAAGGAATTATTTTAGCATATTTAGGTTTAAGTGAGCATATTTGAGTATATTTCGCAAGAGATATTTATGACTATACTATATTATATTTATACCATACTATCAAAGTTATTTTAACCTCCTATAAAACAACTGGGGTAGTGAAACACATCTCTACCAATATATTTCGGTGAATTAATAAACAACTTGAATACTTTTTGAAAAGAGTTATAAATAACAGCGGCTTTTTATTCCACGTTCAACTGAAATAATCTCATATAAAAATCTTAAAAAATGGAGGGTGTTTGATGACAAAGGATAATTGCGTTAATGATCACGATGGATTGAAAAAAGACCTTGAAAGTTTAAATCTGAAAATTAAAGATGTTCTGGAGGGCGGCTCTCTATCAGCAGAGGGATTAAAATCTTTGATTCAAGAAGCTGAAGAAGCACAAAAAAGGTTAATACAAAATACAGAAGGGGATAAAGAAAATAAGGAAAATAAGGAAAATACATAAAATGTATCTGCTCAAAATCGAGTGGAATTTTTAAAGACAATAAAAAACAGGGGATGATTTTGTCCCCTGTTTTATTAACCTCATTGGATAACATATTTCCTACTTTCCTATATTCAACAGATCCCTGATCTTTTTAACCTTATATAACGCCCCACACTTCGGACACTTATCTTTCGCTCCACTCTCATAACAAGATAAACCCACTTGAACCTCATATTGCAGGCATTTGGCATGCATCGTTGTATAACCCCCGTTAGAAATAAACAATAAGCATTATAAACTGCATGTGATCCAAAGCAAGACTGACTGTAAATGGCATATCAATTCTACTGGTACTTTACGGAAACGCTTATGAGAATATAATGAATATTTCTACAATGTATATAAGTCCTTTTTAATTGATAGTGAATTATTATCCAAAGCGTTTCCTATTTCTAACGGGGTTTACTCACAGATAATTCTGTGGTATATAAAATACTATAACTATTGAATTATTGAAAGGCAGGTAAGTGGAAAACAAAAGAAAATCAATCCGAATTTTCTCACAACTGAAGGCCAGATATTTTATAAACGATGGAGAAAAAGATCGGAAGGAGTGCACTATCATCAATGTCAGCCGTCAAGGGATGGGGTTAACATTTCTCACTCGTGAAAAAATCGACATAGGCTCAACTATCCATTTAGAAACATTTGCTTCCACGGAAATAGAACCTATAAATGTCGAGGGAGTACTAAGGTGGCTTGAATTACTCATGGGTAATAACTTTATTGGTGGCATCGAATTAACTGAGTCACTGAATGAAAGTAATCTTTCCGGATTAAGTTCGGTTTATGCTGGAAAAGATAAAACAGACTAAAGAAGGAAAATATCACTTCGGGAAGAGAACAAATGGAAAGCAGAAGAAGATTCAAGAGATTTTCCATAAAACTGAATGCTAAATATATTTTTGAAGATAGTAAAAAAAGCTGGGAACAATGCACCATTATTGATGCCACTCACAAAGGGATGGGCATAAGATTTAACACACCTGAAACAAGCAACTCAGGCTCAACCATTCACCTGGAGATACTAGTTTCAAAAGAAATAGAGCCCATCAGTCTCAAGGGAACATTAAAGTGGATTGGAGAAGGAGAAAATGATTTCGTTGGCGGTGTAGAATTAAAAGAGGGATTAGATGAAATTGCATGGGCAAACTTAATTCACTATATGTCATAATTCCTTAAAAATAATAGGGGATTCCTTGAATCGTATTTTACCAAACCCTGTCCAATATTTCTCCTGGTAACATCAACATCGAAGATTGAGTATTTCTATTCTACCCCCCCTCATTTTTGTCATTTTATATTTTGTATACAGTCTTTTCTGTGGTATAGAGAAAGTATGTTTTTTGATGAGATGAAGGGATTAAAAAGAGAAATGGTTGAAAGGGGAGCAATAGAATGCCAGAAGATAAAAGGGAGAACACAAGGTTAAATCTTGGAATTACGGTTTTTCATGATGAAGGTTATGGAAGGACGAAGGATATTTCAATCGATGGAACATTTATCAAAAGGAACAAGCAGTCACAGTTACAACCAGTCGGGTCAGGAATTTCCTTATCCTTCGATTTTCCCAGTAGAGTGCGGTATATAAAAGCTCACGGAGTTGTTGTGCACCATGGTAAGAATGATGATGGTCTAGGGATATGGTTTAGGGAAATAAGTGAGAGGCACAAAGAATTTATAAGGCAATTTATATCAGATTATCACTAGGAACAAGCTCCGCATCTAACTTAATTCCAACTCTTTAGAGGTTGCTTCGCTGTTGCTCACAATGACAAATTATTATAACATTAATCAGGAAACGCACTACTACTTTTACCAAATCAAAAATCTAAAATCAAAAGACCTCCTACCCCCTGTCTGTTATCAAGTTTCTCAGTACTTCCATATTCCTTAAATCATCTTTCGGGTCTTTGCGAGGGGTTTCCATGATGCCTGGGAGGTGATTGAGCAGTGGATGGTTCACGATCTTTCTAAAACCCCTGAGCGATAGATATGTGAAAACCAAAACGCAAGCTACCACCTTTCTACTCATTTCCCTGAGAAATGTAATTGCAATAGTGAATTAAATAGTTTTACCCATT
>CAZOKO010000014.1:0-1466 GCA_964580455.1 uncultured Thermodesulfobacteriota bacterium
TTAACCGCCTTCCCAGATTCATGGCCAGCCTTTTTCTCCAACTCCCTCATCTTGGCTTCATTTAATTCTTCCTGTGTCAACCCCTTTTGTAGTTCAAGTTTCTTTTGTTTACTCCTTTTGATCTTCTCTGTTAAAGAAAGGACTTTCCTTTCATATTGTTCTTTATCAGCATCCATTTCTTCCCCATCTAAATTTTCTATATCCTCTCTCCCCGATATCTTGCTAGATTTAAGCCTTTCTGCTTTGCTAATAATTTCTCTGAAAAAGAGAGGAGAATTTAGGACAACTTCAGCAATCTGTTTTTCACCCTTTTCTATACGCTTTACAATTTCTACTTCTTTATCACGATTGATCAATGATATGGTATGCATCTCTCGAAGATATATTCTCAATGGGTCTTTGATCTTCTCAAAAGGAGACTGTTCTAAGTGTTCTTTCACTTTATCTTCTCCTTCTCCTGGGATTCTGTGAAGTTCGGGCTTCGGAATTCTTTCCTTTTGGAGACGAAAAATGTCTAGCGTTTGATTACGATTCAAGGTTGAAATTGAGAAGGTATTTGACAAAGAAAAAGAGGAGCCCTTAAAAGAACAGATTAGGACTTTAGCTGTCAACGACAAGCCAGAAAGTTTGACTACTGTCAAGCCAAGTATTAGTCTGAACAAATGAATCAGCTGTCCTCAAAAAACTCCCTTAAACCTTCATTTGATACAAACCATTTACCCATCGCCTTCTGCCCTTTTAGTTTCCCCTGTTTGAGATAATTCCTAATGGTAACTTTGGTAACGTTTAGCTTTTTAGATAACTCTGGGACAGAATAAAGGGGTTTACCACTTATTTCTACTGGCATGGTTCTACTTCACCTCCCTTTTCATAGACTCATCATTGGAAAAATTATCTCTAAAATACCTTATATCTTCTTCTGGTTTTTGTAAGACACCTTCGTATGGGTTCAGCTACTTCATGATTTATCTTTCCTTCATCTATCAATTCGCACAATTCGGGGATGAGGTTTGCAATGGTGCGATATTTGAAAACTTGTTTTGTTACTTCTTTTTTTGAATTTGAGTTTTTCATTCTTGTCTTATTGTTTTTCTCAATCTCCTTCGATTCATAAAAGGTTTTTATCTCTTTGGCTTTTTTCGAGATGGCATGATACCATCTCCTCAAATTTTCTTCGATTGAAATAATTTCAAGCTCAGCATTCAAATTAGTTTTCCTGATGACCACCGGCACTTTTATTGAAAGAAAAGCCGATTAATAGCAGTTTGTGCTGTCCTTAATCGGCTTGCGATCCCTCACATCGGGATTGGCTGGCTTAAGAAAATCTTTTATGTTGTATTAATACGTGTGCTTATTTATTATTTAAGAACAGTTTTTGATTTTTATTTAGTTAGGTGCTGTCTATATTTCCAGGTAAAAAACGTTTAACTTCTGGTTTAGTCCCAAAATTAAGTAAAAGTCCAACT
>CAZOKO010000014.1:1566-36992 GCA_964580455.1 uncultured Thermodesulfobacteriota bacterium
AGGTAAAAAACGTTTAACTTCTGGTTTAGTCCCAAAATTAAGTAAAAGTCCAACTTCCGTGTTGGTTGCTTTCAGATAATCTAATAACTGTGTTTTACTCTCTTCTAAACCTTCTCCTGCTTTTATTTTTACAATTACCTTATTATCAACCAGTATGTTAACATTGCACTCATTTATCATTCTGCCTTCATAAAATACCCTCATTCCAGATTGAGAAAGCGATGGGATGCCCTCTTTTCTAAATTCTATCAACATTGCATCTTTATAAACCTTTTCCATAAAACCACAACCAAGTCTGTTATAAACTTTATAGAAGACGTTAATAATCTCTTTGACCAGTACTTGATATTTGCAATCTTGACAATCCGTATTCAACTGAGAAATTTCCTATACTATTTGTAAGTCTCCTCATCACCATCGTTAAAAAGAGAAAGCCTATTGTTTTGCTACCCTTAATCGGCTTGCTTCCCTCACATCGGGATTGGCTGGCTTGATGAAGGATTTTTGTTATATGCTTATTCTTGGCACAGCACTGTTCTGTTAAAGAACGGTTTTTGAAGTATGAGTTTCCCCTTTCTGGTTTTAAACAAAACATAATCGGTGATAGTATTATCTTCACCCACAAGTTTTATCTTAAGGGGAAAACTGTTCACTTTGGAATGTAGTATAAGCTCTTTTATGTTTTCACTTTCTTTTAACATTATAAAATATGTTCCAAGAAATAGTGATAGCAACTACATTTAGTTAATGATGGAGGGTATAGGGGGTGAAATCAACTTACAACCCGTTTTTTATAAAGGTATGAGCAATCTTCATGCCATAGCATGAAATGTTTTGGTCAGGTAGTTTAACTTGTTGATACCTATGTAGATTTTATAGATATAGTGTGGATGTAGAGATGGGTAAGTTGTCAATGACGAGAAAAAGCGTGTACATAATGTGGACAGGTGTAAAGCAAAGCATTGACTAACTATTTAACATACCTTAATAAAAATAGCTTTGTCCAATTACTGTACACTGTCAAACAAAATCAGCATTCTATGTGATATTCCTCAATCTTCAAATAAAGGGTTGTCCTGGAGATATTGAGCAGTTTTGCTGCCTTCAGTTTATTTCCTTTTACCTGCTTAAGCGCCTGTACTATTTTTTCCCTTTCTGTGCGCTTTTTTGCATAGCCTAAAGTTAATTGCTGTTCCATATGATCAGATGACAATTGACTTTCCCTTGCATCTCTCCTAACCTCCAATGGTAAGTCCTTGAAACTAATAACATCACTCTCAGAAAACATCAAGGCTCTCTCGATAATATTCTTTAATTCCCTTACATTCCCAGGATAGTTATATTCCATAAGTTGACTTAAGGCTTTCTCGGAGAATCTCCTCTCACCTCCTTTCTTTCCATCCAATTCTTTGATAAAATGCTGCACCAACAAGGGAATATCTTCTCTTCTCTCTCTTAAAGGAGGTAATTTGATAGGGATCACATTGATTCGATAGTATAAGTCTTCCCGAAACCTCCCCTTATCAAGCATCTTTTTTAAGTCTCTATTAGTGGCAGTGATAAACCTTACGCTCACCTTCTTTTCCGCAGAACTTCCCACTGGTCGAAACGCACCTTCTTCCAGTACCCTCAGCAATTCAACCTGTGTGGCTAAACTAAGTTCCCCAATTTCATCCAAAAAGAGGGTACCACCATCAGCCAATTCAAAAATCCCCTTTTTGTCAGCTACTGCACCTGTAAAAGCACCTCTTACATGCCCAAAAAGTTCCGATTCCAAAAGATTTTTATTTATGGCAGTACAATTAAGAATAATAAATGGACGATCTTTTCTCTTACTGTTGGACTGAATAGCATGGGCAACCAGTTCTTTTCCCGTACCGGTTTCTCCACTAATCAGCACCGGTGATTCTGTATCCCAAATCTTCTCCAGAAACCTATATATCCCCTGCATAGGCATGCTCTTGCCAATGAGATTGTGATACTGATGCCTCTCACCTAAGGATCTTTGTAAATCAGCTACCTTCTTTTCTTTTAGAATGTTCTCTCTGATTAACGCCTGGATGCGAAACATGGACTTCACTCTAGCCAGGAGCTCCTGTGAGTTGAAGGGCTTTATTATATAGTCATCTGCTCCTTCTTGCAGACTTTCTATTTTGAATGCTGTATCTGCCTTGGCAGTCAGGAAAATGAGGGGGATATGCCTTAGCTCTGGGTTGGATTTTACAGCTTTGCAAAATTCATAACCATCCATCCTGGGCATCATGATATCTGAGATGATCAAATCAGGAATATATCTCTTAAGTTTCTCCAGTCCTTTTAGTCCATCTTCTGCGGTGATCACATCGTAATCCTTGCTAAGTATACTTGTCACATATCTCCTCACATCTAAGTTGTCGTCTATGAATAAAATCAGTGGCCTTTCTCCAGCAGGCTTTTCCTCTCTTATCTTTACCTCATCGTAACCAAGGTCGGAGAGTTCTATCTCTTTCTGGAAAAGCATGATTTCATCTCTATCTTCCCCTATTTGGCGTGGATCTTTGATATGGTCCTTTTCTGAGGAAAGATAAATCGTAAAGGTGCTCCCCTCACCATATTTACTTTCTGCTTTTATCTTTCCTCCCTGTAATTCGATAAGCTCTTTTGCTAAAGACAGACCAATCCCGGTACCTTCATGTCTTCTGGAAGAACTAATGTCTGCCTGCTGGAACCTTTTAAAGATTTGGGGCAAGTATTCCTCTTTAATCCCAATGCCCGTATCTTTCACAGAGATTTGTATAAAATTAGCTTCCAGCCCCCCCTTATCCTTCTTTACATCGATGGTGATGTTACCCCCTCTCGGAGTATATTTAAAGGCATTTCCTATTAGGTTAAGTAAAACCCTCTCCATTTTTCCAGGATCGATATAAACAGGCTCAATATCTTCACCTGGTATAAAAGTAAATTTAATATCTTTCTTCTCTGCCAAGAAGGTAAAGGTATCCACAATAACAGATAGGAATCCATTAATATCTTTCCTGTAGTAGCTGACATCCTCGCTCTTTGATTCTAATCGGGTAAACTCTAATAATTGATTGACCAATTTAAGCAAACGTCGATTATTCCTCAAGGCTAGTCCAATCTGATCTTTAGCCCCTTTTCCGATATTATCTTGTTCTCCCCGAAGAAGTCCTTCTAGGGGCCCTATTGATAAGGTTAAAGGTGTTCTAAATTCATGGGAAATGTTAGAGATAAACTCATCTTTCACCTTTATTTCCTGGATTTTCTTTCTGTCCCTGATATCTCTCACACCAATGACTCCTCCAATAACCCCACCCTCTTTGTCTTTAAGCAGAGCAGCGTTTACCTCAATAGCAATTGGTTCTCCATCCTTGCTTTTCCATGTTGCCTCAAATTCTTTAACTCTTCCATTCTTACATATGTTATCAACCATTTCTCCACGCAACCAGCGATGAAACTTATCATCATAGATACCCAATTGTGATACATGCATTCCTATCAGCTCTTCCCGGGTATAACCTGTCATTCTTCCCACCGTCTCATTAACTCTTATAATCGTACCTTGAGGATTGGTTATAACAATCCCATCAGCAGAGGTAGAAATGATGTTTTCAAAAAAGTCTCGAGCTTCTTTGATATCTCTCTCTGCCCTTCTTCTTTCGGTGACATTTCTAACAGATGTTACCACTCCTGTAATATTATCTTCTCTGTCCTTTAAAAGTGCCGAATTTATCTCGACATAAATTAATCCTCCATCCTTTTTAAGCCAGGTCTGTGCTTCTTCAACAAGAATACCATCTTCAAATAATTTCTCTACGATTGCTTTTCCTTCTTCATACCTTCTTCCATTAGGAGCTAATTTTACAGAGGAATTTCCTATAAGCTCATCTTTTGAATAACCCAACATCTTTTCCACCGCCTTATTAATCATGGTTATGCGGCCTTTATTGTCAGTGACTATAATTCCATCTGCTGAGGTTTTGTAAATGATTTCCAAATAATCTTTGCTTTCTTTGATCTCCTTTTCTGCTTTTTTTCTTCCGGTAATATCTCTGCTTATGCCGATCGACCCAATTACTTCTCTTTTCTCGTTGTATAAATAAGCTATATTGCTCTCAACAGGAACTATTTTCCTGTCCTTGCAAAGGAAATAGCTTTCCCAGTTGGATATTTTTCCCTTCTCAAACAGTTCATTCCCTGCTATCTCCGCTGCATCAACAATAAACCCCTCGTCTATTTCTATCATTTCTCCTGTGGTAGAGTTATAAGTCCCCTCCTCATATGGTGTAACCTCAGATATGTGTTTCCCTATTAACTCTTCTTCATTATAACCAATTAGTTTCAAAAAAGAATTGTTAACTCTGGTAACGTACCCCATACTATCAGAGACAATAATACCATCCAATGAGCCTTCTATTATGTTGTTCAAATGATTTTCTGTCTCCTTCATTCCTTCTTCAGATAGCTTTTGCTCGTTGATTTTCTGTATTAATTGCTCATTAACAACTTCCAATTCAGCAACACGTTGTTGTAGTTTTATTAATTCACCATTGTTTTGCTCTTTGATTTTATTTAGATCATCCATCTTTTTCTTCCTCTGTATAAATTATGGAATAAATGCGCAGGGTATAATACTGTCTTAAAAATTAAAACCTCACTTGTAGAATAATATTCTGTAAATGAGGTTGCAATCAATTCTACTTTGCACGTTCTTACTGAAAAGCATACGTAGAAATATTTTTTGTTTTTTAAAAAAAATCATTCAGATGGAATACATATTCCCATATCATACTATATCTATATGTCAAGGAAAATTATCCCAATAATTCATTTCGAATCGAATATTCTCACCCTGCATAGGATGATAAAATCTCAATATCACCTAATAGTTTAAAATACATTTTGTGCCTAAAGCCTATCTGATTGACCTAAAGTTTCCCTATAAGAAGCCGATGCTATATATCAAAAGATAGTTCTTAGGACTATAGAAGTGTGTAAGAATTTACATTACCTAAAAGAAGGAGGGGATCATGAGAGTTGGAGATCAAATGATGAAAAAAACAAAAAGGATTATCGCAATTGCTTTTATGCTTGTAGCAATGCTTATAACAGTTAGTAGTTCTGCCCTTGCGGGATGGTCATCTATGACTAGCGTGACATCAGAGTACCTCCTCTATCTTTGGGGCAGTTCAGGAAGTGATGTTTTTGCAGTAGGAGTTAACGGAACTATTGTCCACTATGATGGTTCAAATTGGTCTGCCATGAGCAGCGGAACAACTGAAGCCCTCTTTAATGTCTGGGGCAGTTCAGCTAGTGACGTCTATGCGGTAGGAAGTTCAGCCACGATGCTTCACTATAATGGCTCAAGCTGGTCTTCTATAAAAAGTGCAACGTCAAATTATCTGGAAGGTGTCTGGGGCAGTTCAGCTAGTGATGTCTATGTTGTAGGCTGGCATGGAACCATCCTTCACTACAATGGTACGAGCTGGTCTACAATGAACAGCGGAACAACTAACAGTCTATATGGCATATGGGGAAACTCAGGAAGCGATATATTTGCTGTGGGTGAAAAAGGCACCATTATACACTACAATGGTACAAACTGGTCTACCATGAACAGTGGAATAACTCAAAGTCTTTTTGATATATGGGGTAGTTCAGGAACAGATGTCTTTGCCGTAGGCTGGAGTGGTGATATTCTACATTACGACGGCACAAGCTGGTCTACTATGAACAGCGGATCTATAAGTGCAAGCGAATGCATATGGGGCAGTTCAGCAACTGATGTCTTTGCTATTGACACTTTTGACATCGTCCACTACGATGGATCAACTTGGACTACTATGTATAGTTACCCTTATTCGACGCTCTCTGCTATTTGGGGAAGTTCAGGAAGTGATGTTTTTGCAGTAGGGAATAGTGGCACCATCCTCCACTATGATGGTACCCCTTCACCAACTACTACGACAACTGCAGGTTCTTCGAGCACAACCACCATCTCTCCATCAGCTTTTACTATCGCTGGTACAATTATAGGTGACATCAGCGCTAATGTTCATGTAGAACTATTAGGAGATGATAATCAGATAGTAGATACAGACAATATGGGTCATTATGAATTTCCTAATTTGAATGCCGGTGGATTTTATCTCATCATTCCTCAACTTGCAGGTTATGACTTTGATCCACCTCAGCATGAAATACCGAACCTTATGGGAGACGAACTTAATATGGACTTTTTGGCAATTAAGACTGGTCCCTGTGTGGCAAAAGTAATCTATGGAGAAGAATCGGAGGAAGTAGAACTCCTGAGGTACGTCCGTGATAACGTTCTAAGTCAAACCCCTGAAGGACGGGAGATTATAAAACTCTACTACCATTGGAGTCCTGTGATAGTTAAGGCAATGGAAAAGGATGAAGAGTTTGAGGAAGATATGAAGGGAATGATAGATGGGGTTTTGGGGTTTGATTGAGGAAGAAGCAGGATAGATATTCTTTCTTGATCAACATTTTAAAAGGCAGGGTCGCAGTCCGCATTGGATTCAAGCAATTTTTAATTATTCTACTAAGGTGCAAATAAGAAACTCTTAAGAAACTTCTCAGCCCATTCTTCACCATAATGATTCTGTAAAGGTGCACTGCCTGGGTCTTTGTGGATGTAGTCCTCACAGTACTTTTCCATATAGGCATTTCTCTCCGCGATGGCTTTCTGATCTGTTAAAGGTTCAGCCTTTCTAATACAGTCACAAAACACATGTATATAATCTCTGAACAACTCCTCTAAATTGGGCAGATACTTTCCCTCGCACCAGCGGTAAAATGAGTAACCTGAATCATAATGCTTTGCCCAGTCATGTACCTCACTGCGTCCACCCTCTGTTTTGGGGATCCACTCATATTTTTTTGACACATCTTTCAGGGGTTCAATATATTTGTCCATATACCCTCTGTCTTTTGAAAGGGGGTGGAGATCAAGCACGCCAATCAAATATTTACTTGCATAGACAAATGTAAAGCCCAGGATGGGGAAATTGTATTCCTTCCCGGGAGGTACGCTGGCAAAGTGAACCATCATGGAATCAGCAAAATTCATTTCCCCCATACGTATTCCCATGGTCTTGGTACATCCAAGATATTCACTTTTGAGAACAGCTCCTTTGCCCTCTTTGGTTGAATGCTTTATCTTGATATCTGGATCGAGGGGGAGAGGTTTTAACTCAAAATATTTACTCATCTCTTCACACAAAATTCGATTGAAAATAATTTTAAAATTCTTTTCTTCTGGCATAATAATTTTCTCCTTAAGGGTCATAGAGAATTAAGGTTAGCATAGTGTACAATAAAATTCACCATAAGGCGAGTTCTAAAAATTGCAAGTATCCAAAACTTTTTTGCTCCTCACAGGCATCCCAACATGGCCTTTACTTTTTTATATCACTTGCACTATTTATCATACTTGTCTGACATGTTCTATCTTCCCTCTATCTTGCAGCAGTGCTTTTTCAGAAATTCAACGGAACATCTTCTCACGAAAAGAGAAATTCACTTAAGAATCTTTCTGTCCACTCCTCGCCGAAAAACGTTCTATACGGTCCGCCCCCGGGATCATTTTCAGCATAGACGGTTTTAAACTCCTGCTTGAACTCAAGTATTTCCGTTCTACGTCTTTCATCCTCAATGGGCGTAGCCTCCTTGATTTTATCGATATGGAAATCGAGGTACTCTTGGAACCCTTGCTCTACTTTACCCTCAAATTCCTTAGGACACCGAAAGTAAAGAGGGTAACCCGAGGAATACGGCTGTGCCCACTTTCTCAATTCGGTACGTGACCCCTTGACTCTGGGAATATCTTTGTATTTCGCATTGATCGCAGCTAGAGGTTCAGTGTAGCGCTTAAGGTAGTTCTCATCCCGCCGAAGGGGATGGATATCCACTAATATAAAAAGCCAGCGCTTTGTCTCCGCTGAATCATAAATCAGAACTGGAAAGTCATAGTCGTCTGCAGGCCATATAGTGGCGTTTCTCACATACACCGCTCCTTCAGCATTGAAAGCACCCAGCCTAACGGCCTGGACCTTTTCAAATGTGTAAAGGCTGCTTATCTGTTCTATGAGGCCAGCCTCCTGCTCGAGCTTCTTGTGTGCAAATTCCTCCGGCAGTTCGTGCTTCTTCATTTTGAAATACTGTTCCAGAGTTCCAATCAAAATATCATTGAATATGAGCCTCAACGATTGACCCGGTGCCCATTCCTTCCCTTTTACCGGTTCCGGGTTGCCTTGATTATGTTCCATCTTCTACTCCTTTTTTGTTTCTGTCATAAATGGTCCTTGTCAAGAAAACTCATCTCCTTTTCCGTTATAAGCATCAAGCAGCATACCGGAAAGGTTTATTAATGCTCTCGCCTTCACTGATAAAGAAGTCCTAAATAATCCACGTTACCAAAAGTTTCTTACACTGAAATTTGTCTGAAGGCGGCTTTTACTTGTATCAAGAAATGTGAAAAATAGGCGCGATCAATCTCACTAAAGACCCCTCTTGCAAGTCATGTCATTGCTTCGGGAACCCTTGGTGCTTCTTTTCATCCTTCTTGACCTTCTTCGCGGCCCTTTTTTCCTTCAGGGTTTTTGCCGGTTCCTTCTTTACTCCCTTCTTACTGTTCAGGCCTTTGGTCATGGTTTTTGCTCCTTATGATTGAGGTTTTTTAGTATTTTTTGATAAGAAGTTCCCTTTTGATAGGGGAAGTATATAGTGGAGTCACTTGTATGTCAATATATACACAGGTACCTTGAAATGAATCTTCTGAAGAGAGTGTAATTAAATTATCAAGTAAAATTTTGGAATAAATTGATTCCAATTAAGAAACGGATGGACATGTGAAATGAAATAGTCACAAAATGGTCACAAGTGCCAATTTCAGTTGGAAAATGGGTGTTCTGCAGATGTTGCGTGGATGGTCGTAATCTAATGAAAATATTAGAAAAAGTTGATGGTGCCGAAGGCGAGACTCGAACTCGCACGGAGTAACCCCCACTAGACCCTGAACCTAGCGTGTCTACCAGTTCCACCACTTCGGCACTTGAAAAACTGGAGGAGAAGTGGTATGTTCTGCCTTTAATAACTTAACTATAATAGATTTTTTCTTTTGTCAATTTTTTAATTCGTTTACCGCAGAGATCGCTGAGACCGCAGAGGAAAATATTCTTCTCTTCGTGTTGCTTCGTGGTTTCATTTTATTTAAAGAAGGATTATCATGGAAAAAGCGATGCACTTAGAAGATGATAGCATGTGCTATGCCTGTGGGAAGAAGAATGAAAAGGGTCTTCACCTGGAGTTTTCGTTTTTTGAACAGGAAAAGAGTATTGAAACTACATTTTTACCTTCCTCTTTTCATCAGGGTTGGAAGGGAGTAGTGCATGGGGGGATTGTTGCCACAGTTATGGATGAGGCGATGGCAAAGCTGGTTCATCGCCTGGGCTATCATGGATTAACCGCTTCTCTTGATATAAGATTTAAGGATGTTGCGAAAACACTTGAACCTTTGAAAGTTAGAGCAGAGATTACCAAACTTGCTAAAAAACTCATCTTTGCAAAGGCAGTTGCTAGCAGGGAAGATGGTAAAGTTGTTGCTGAGGCACATGCTAAGTTGATGATATATTAAGATGTACTACTCAAAAGTGGTGCGTACATTTTTCGCTTGGGTGTTAGGTTAAGTGTACTATGTGTGAAGTTTTATAAATCCGAAATCCGAATATCGAAATCCGAAACAAATCCTAATTTCTAAAATTCAAATGACCAAAAACATTTATTTTATTTGAACATTTTGATTTTGAGATTTTTTAGGATTGAATGATTTTATTTCTATTCAATAGTGTGTGGTTTTTTAAGAGGAATTGTAAGAAGTATAAACATATCTCATAAATAAATAGTGCAATAAGAGTCAATGTAAATAAGTAATAAGCTATGAAAATATTCGAGGGTGCATCACAGATTAGGGAAAGACTTAAGAACCCGGTGGTAACTATCGGAAACTTTGATGGAGTACATTTAGGCCACCAGGCTATTTTTAGAAAAGTTATAGAGAAAGCACATGAAATAGGGGGGGTATCAGTAGTCTATACCTTTGATCCACATCCCCTTAAGGTGCTTCAGCCTAATCGCTTTTTCCCATTAATCACTACCAGGGAAGAAAAAGAGCGGGTGATTGAATGGATAGGGATTGATGTACTGATTAATGAGAGATTTACTAAGGATTTTGCCCAGTTGTCGACAGATGATTTTATAAAGGAAGTCCTTTGTAATAAGGTTCAGGCAAAAGAGATTTTTATTGGTCCTGACTATCGCTTCGGCAGGGGAAGAAAGGGTACTACTGATCTGTTAAGGAGTTTGGGAGAGAGTTGCGGTCTTGAAATTGGGATTTTAGAAAACGTTGAGGTTGATGGTGTAGAGGTACGAAGCACCATGATCAGGAATTATGTTCTGGAAGGAAAGGTAAGGGAGGCCGCAAAGTTTTTAGGACGGGGTTATACCCTGGGAGGGAAAGTAGTCGAGGGAAAGGCGCAGGGGAAGAAGATGGGAATTCCCACGGCTAACCTGGAACCATTGAAAGACCTGTATCCAAGGAGTGGTATTTTTGCGGTGAAGGTTATTATGGAAGACGATTATGTCCAGGGGGTATTGAATATAGGATATAATCCCACGTTTCCTGAGAAAGACTTTTCCCTGGAGGTACATATGCTCGATTTTGATCAGGATATCTATGGAAGTGAGATTGAATTGATTTTCGTGGAAAAACTCAGAGATGAAAAGAAATTTGCAACACCTGAGTTGCTGGTGGAGCAGATAAATGAAGATATTAAAAAAGCCCGAAAGATATTGAATGTTTAAACCTAGCTTTGCTTAAGTAATTGGAATGCATGAAATCCGTTATTCTTCCCTCACCTTTTTTCTCTCAATATTCTCTTATCACCCACTCTTATCGTAATCTTTAATTGATCAAAATACTCCATAAGAGGAATAGTGTACTTGCGGGAGGCTTTTGTTAAGTCCTTGAATTGGGTGGTGGTAATTTCACCATTTTTTTTGAGATATTCTGTCAGGTTTTTCTTGAGCGTTTCCAGTGCTTCTCTATGGAACCAGAGATTCTCTTTAACTTTAACTGCTGTGCCGTCGGCAGTTAATAAATCTATGATACTCCTTGTTTCTTTCTCATCACTTGAAAGTTTCTCAATCAATTCCTTAAAAGAAGGAGGTGTGAGATTACCCTTAAGGTAAATTTTCGCAATTTTATCTTTTTGTTCTTTCTGAAAATCCTTGAGAAGGGGTTTATGTTCATGGAGCCACAGTTTGTCCTTCTCAAGTTTGATGCGAGAAGTGTTGAGTAAATTATTAAGAAGGTGATTGAATAATCGAGAATCAACGAGGTGAGGGAGCTTGCTTTTTAACTCTTCTTTAATCATACCTTTTTTTAGTGGAAATTTTTTATGATAATTTTTTATCTGTGAAAGAAGAGTGGATTTGAGTTCTTCATATTTTTGAATCGCAATCACCTTTTGTGTTTCTTTATCAATGAGAACCAGTTTTTTCTCTTTGATGAGTTTATTTAAGAGCAGTGATAGTTGGGAGGGTTCTTTCCCCATTCTGGATATAAGCTGTGGAAGGTCAAGACCTGCCAAACCGGAATCTAAGACGAATAGTGAAATTTTCTCTTTGTCTGATCCTTCTTGAATGGCGTTTAATTGGGATACTGTTTCTGATGTTAATCTCTTATGTTTATGGGGGTGAGCGTCAAGAATTTCCCCTCCGCCTATGGTAAAGACAGGTGAGTAACATCTGATTACAAATCTGTCTCGTGGAAGTACTATAACAGATTCTTCCAATTTGAGTTGAGCAAGTGAACTGCCACCAGGTGGAAGCTCTTCCTTATCCAGAAGGATAAGCTGAGCAAGGACTTCACTGGTACCACTGTGGAATCTGACCCTGGAACGGTTCTTCAAAGCTTTAGGAGAGTTGGGGAGATGTTCTATCCTCACATCGATTCTTGAGGTGGGCTGCAAGGTTTTAGGCGAAACCAGCATGCTACCTCTCTCTAAAAAATCTTTGTCTACACCCTGGAGGTTAATTGCTGTTCTCAAACCTGCAGTGGCTTTTTCCACCTGCTGGTTATGCACCTGGATGCCTCGTATCTTGGCCTCTATTTTTTCAGGCAGTATTTCTACATTGTCGCCTATTGAAATGGTTCCAGAGATGAGGGTTCCGGTTACCACTGTTCCAAATCCTTTCATGGTAAAGACACGATCGATAGGAAGCCTGAAGATTCCCTCTGATATCCTTTCTTCAACTCCCTTAGCTAAGTTATCAAGCGTAGAAAGAAGATCAGGAATACCCTGTCCAGTAGTGGACGAGAGGGGAATGACAGGTGCATTTTCTAAAAAACTGTTTTTGGTAAATTCTTTTATGTCATCTTTAACCAGTCGTAGCCACTCTTCATCAACCAGGTCAGTTTTTGTTATTGCGATAACACCTCTTTTAATTTTAATTATCTGGCAGATGTCCAAGTGCTCTCTCGTCTGTGGCATTATGCCTTCATCAGCTGCGATGGTAAAGAGGACTATATCTATTCCTCCTACACCGGCTACCATATTCCTCACAAATTTTTCATGTCCTGGAACGTCCACAATGCCCAGTCTCTGACCACTGGGCAAGGTTAGAGAAGTGAAACCCAGCTGGATAGTAATACCCCGTTCTTTCTCCTCTTTCAAACGGTCAAGGTCGATCCCCGTCAATGTTTTTATTAGAGTGGTTTTGCCATGATCAATATGACCAGCCGTTCCTAAGATAATCTGTTTCATCTGAAAGCGTTTTTCCAGGATGTTTATTTGTATAAGGTTAGCTTATTAATAAACTAAACAAAAGTGATTTGGTTTTCAAGAGAATTACTGAATAAATATTAACCCAGATTTTGCAATTAACCACAGAGCGCACAGAGAAAACACTTGTTAAAATAATAATTTACACCTTTTTTCATAGTAACTCTCTGTGCACATTTTAGTGAAAAACTTTTAGCCAAAGATTCTCTCCCAAATTTAAAAACATAGAGAAAAGATAACGAATTTAAATATGTTTTTCTTTTTGCTATATTAACCCTCAGTGTTCTCTGTGGTTTCAAATGCATCATTTGGGATTAAACCATAGGTACGAAGAGCATTCAAATAAATGTGTAATAGAAAGGATAGATAGTGTTTGGTGGGGAACATTAGGTTGTTTATTCTTCGGACTCTTCTGTATCAATGCTGGAGAGATCTTTATAGGGTGTTTCTACTTCGACTTTGCCAAACTGTCCCATCTGTTTTTCTGATTCTGATTTGCATTGTACACAAAGACGGGCAAAAGGCATTATTTTTAATCGGTTGGGAGTTATTCTTTTGCCGCACTCTTCGCAGATGCCATAAGTTTTATCTTCAATTCGTTCTAAAGCTTCATCTATTTCTACAATTTTTTTCCTGTCACGATCAGTTAAAATGTGAGAAAGTTGTCGATCTCTTTCGTTATCTGCTGAATCATAGAGGTCTCCAATTTCATCCCTTAAATCATCAGTTTCAATCTTTCTGTTTCTGGCAATTTCCCCTATGAGTTCATCTCGCATTTTAATCAGCATTTTTTGGATTGTTTTGTACATAATGCCTCTACAACCTCCCTGTGCTATAGATTGCTTTTATGCATCTAGAAAATAAACTGCATTTATACAACAGTAATTTTTTTTGTCAAATAAAAAATGACCGCAAACATCTAATTTTTTTAATTTCGGCAAATGGCGAGAAGGAAATCAGGGGAAAATATCGGCACATTATTTGAAAAATCTTAAATTTATCATTGATTCTAATTGGTTGGGTGACGGTTGATATGACACTTATAATTCGCCTTTTGAAAAAAGGGGGAAAGGGGGGATTTTATAAAAATTACATTGACAGTATAATTGATTGAAACTATTATTTTTTTAATAGGACGCAGATTGTCGCAGGTGAGCGCTGATATTAGTCAAGGCATTAAATTGTTTCCATTAACCGTTTTGGCAAAAAAGGGCGAGAGGGGATTTAGGAAACAAGAAAATCCCCTTTTACCAAAGGCGGACTTTGCAGGAATTTCTGTGTAGGAATTTCTGGTTGTGAAAATAGATGGGGAAAGGAATGGAAGGGGATCAGGTTAAGTTTGATGAGGAATTTATGAGGATAGCCCTGGATGAAGCGAGACAAGCGCTTAAAGAGGGTGAGGTTCCTGTAGGTGCTGTACTTGTTTTTGAGAAAGAGGTGCTCGCCAGAGCTCATAATATGCCAATTTCCTTAAATGACCCTACTGCCCATGCTGAAATTATGGTGTTAAGGGAAGCAGCTCTGAAGAAGGGTAATTATCGCCTGCCCAGCACATCACTTTACGTTACGGTTGAACCTTGTTTGATGTGTGCTGGGGCTTTAATCCAGGCAAGGGTTGAAAAATTGATATTCGGTGCTTTTGATCCCAAGGCAGGAGCCTGTGGCAGTGTCTATGCCATTCCTTCTTCACCTGGAATTTTACACAAAATGGCAGTAATCTCAGGTGTTTTGGAAAAGGAATGCGGGGAGATTATCCAAGAGTTTTTTAAAACAAGGCGTTAAGGTGTGAAAATAAGATGCAGGATCCATGATGCAGGATGCAAGATAAAAGGCAGGCTGGTGTAAAATGAATCGTGAACATGTAAAATCAGCGGGATTTTTCTTGAATAAATATTGGGCAAAAGTACTGGGTATTTCCTGGCTATTTATATTTGTACTTGATTTAAGTTTTCATAAAAAATGCCGACAATATATATCATATAATAAATCTTGACAATATAACATACTTTATGATATATAAAAATAGTTTGAGGCTATGATTAACAAAAAGGTTGTAGATTGGACGAGTTGAAAAGAGATAAGATCAGGAATTTCCTAAAGGAATTTAAGGAGATAGCATCTAAAGGCCGTGGCATTGATGTAATACCGAGGCGTGAAAATATCGATAATTTAGCTGAATTGTGTCTGACAAGAAAAAATCGTAACGATGAGATTATGACGCTTTCAGTTGCTGATTACTGTAAAGGTCCAGAACCTGATAAGGATAAACCTGGGGAAATTTGGGTATTTGGTAAACAAATAGATAACAAGGAAGTTTATATCAAGCTCAAAATCGCTCAAGTTAAAGAGGAAAAAGTTGCCAAATGTCTTTCTTTCCATACAGCAGGTTATTCACTTTGTTATCCTTATAAAGAGAAAACTATAAAAAAGGGAGGTGATGATAAATGAGAGGAATATGTCCAAACTGCGAGAAAGAAACCGATATCGAATTAATTCGTAGGACTGAAGAAATAAAGGTTAGAGGAGAGTCAATAGAAGTTGAAATGGAATTTTATAAATGCTTAGTTTGTGGAGAGGAATTTGAGGATCCTCATTCTGACCATGATCCCTTAGATAAAGCATATAGGGAATATCGTCGTCGTCATAGCATGATACAACCTGAAGAGATTCGCCAGCTCCGGAAGAGGTATGAGTTCACACAGAGTGAGATGAGTAATCTTCTAGGATGGGGTGGTGCAACCTTGAGTCGTTATGAGAATGGTGCTCTTCAAGATGAAGCTCATGGAAAGATCCTGCATTTAATTGCGGAACCCCGAAATCTTTTAAATCTTATAAACAAGAACCCAGATGATGTTCCTAAACATAAAAGAGAACGCCTCATTAAAGAACTTAGAATAGCAGAGGAAGAATCTTACTCAATTGATAGAATCTTTGAAGAACGTTTTGGAATGTATGAACCAGATGAATTAAGCGGTTACAGAAGATTAGATTTGTCAAAGCTCTTTAATGCAATAATTTTCTTTTGCCAAGGTGGAACTTTAAAGACGGTTCTTAATAAGCTACTATTTTATGCTGATTTCAAGCATTTTAGAGAGTACACTGTTTCTATTACGGGGGCGAGGTATGCACGTATTCCATTCGGGCCGGCTCCAGATAATTATGACTATTATTTTGCTGCTCTTAAAGGAAATGGCGAGTTAAGAGTAGAAGAGGTAGAATATGGAGAGAATGTAACCGGAGAAAAGTTTATTTCAGAAGAAAAACCCGACCTTTCACTTTTTTCTGAAACAGAGTTGAAGATTCTTGCTGAGATAAAAATCCATTTCAAAGGTTTTACTGCAAAGAGGATAAGCGATTTTTCACACAATGAAAAAGGCTATAGAGAAACTTCAAATGGAGAGATTATCTCGTATGGTAAATATGCTAGGGATTTACAGATTTAAAAGCCTTTTTGAAAGTTTGACTTTATTCTTTGCTGACTTATCCTTCCTCGATATCCACATTTCCTAAAATATCTGTGACAAGGAGATTAGATACCAATTGATCCAGAGAAGGAACGGCGCTACTGAGATTGATAACTGGTGTTGAGCTTATTTATTCTATCTGACTATCAATCAACAGCAAAAACTCGTCAATTATTTCCTTAGCCTTTCCCTTAAACTCCTCGTCCTCTTCCATTGCCTTACAATATCCTTTAACCATAGGTCATTTTGTGGTATATGGGATATGTAATAAATTTTGGGAAGATACCCTTTGCAAGCTTTATAAATCAAAGTCCCTTGATAATTTAGTAGAAGGTGGAGTCAATCTATGCCAAAAGAAGCAAAGGCCAGAATAAAGATTAACAAACTCCTTGAACAGGCAGGCTGGCGGTTCTTTGATGACGAGAACGGCAAAGCCAATATCCAGTTAGAGAACAACGTCAAAATAACCAGGACACATTTCAATGAATTTGGTGAAGACTTTGAGAAAACTGTCAATGGTTATATTGACTTCCTCTTATTAGATGAAAACGGGTTTCCACTTGTGGTTTTGGAAGCCAAAAGAGAAGATAAAAACCCTTTGGATGGCAAGGAGCAAGCCCGAAAATATGCAAAATCTATAAATGTCCGCTATGTTATACTTTCAAATGGAAATCTGCACTACTTCTGGGATATGGAAAGTGGCAATCCCAAAATCATCACACAATTCCCCACCCAAGAATCGTTAAAGAGCCATTCTACTTTCAAACCTAATCCGCAAAGCCTTATAAATGAGCTGGTGAATGAAGATTATATAGTGCTTACCCAAAAGCCAGACTATGCTTCTGATCCACGTTGGGGAGATGAATCCCAGCGGAATGACTTCCTCAAAGATAACAAATTGATGTTGCTACGGCCATACCAGAAAAAGGCTGTCAATTGTATCCAGGATGTGGTGAGCAAGGGAAATGACAGATTCCTGTTTGAAATGGCAACCGGAACGGGAAAGACACTGGTTGCAGCAACCGTTATTAAACTTTTCTTACGAACAGGAAATGCCAAGCGAGTTCTGTTCTTAGTTGACAGAATTGAATTGGAAGACCAGGCATGGAAAGCATTTACCCGATATCTGAAAAATGATTATAAAACTGTTATCTATAAACAAAATCGGGACGACTGGCAAAAAGCAGAAATTGTGGTTACTACTGTTCAGTCACTCCTTGTAAATAACAAATACCAAAATTTATTCTCACCCACTGATTTTGATTTAGTCATATCGGATGAAGCACACCGTTCAATCGGTAAAAACAGCAGAGCCGTGTTTGAATATTTTATGGGTTATAAATTGGGATTAACTGCTACACCAAAGGATTACTTAAAGAACATAAAAGACATTAACGAAAGAGATCCCAGAGAGATAGAACGTCGTCTTTTAATGGATACCTATAAGACCTTTGGTTGTGAAAGTGGTGAGCCGACATTCCGTTACTCGTTACTGGATGGGGTCAAAGATGGCTGGCTTATCAATCCTGTTGTAGTGGATGCACGGACGGAGATCACGACGCAACTATTATCTGATCAGGGCTATTCCGTAATGGTTACCAATGAGGAAGGGGAAGTCCAGGAAGAGTTTTACACCCATCGTGATTTTGAACGGAAATTCTTTTCTGAAAAGACGAATAGAGTCTTTTGCAAAACCTTCGTTGAAAATGCATTAAGAGATCCGTTAAGTGGAGAAATTGGTAAAACTATTATCTTTTGTGTAAGCCAGAACCACGCATCGAAAATTACACAGATAATGAATGAATATGCTCATCAAGCTTTCCCCGATAAGTATAATTCTGACTTTGCAGTTCAGGTTACTTCCAGCATCACCGATTCCCAGCAGTTTACCATCAATTTTTCCAACAACAACCTGAATGGCAAAACCAGGTTTCTGGATACTTACAATTCCAGCAAGACACGGGTATGCGTCACGGTAGGTATGATGACTACAGGTTATGATTGTGAGGACATCCTGAATCTGTGTTTGCTTCGTCCCATATTTTCACCAACTGACTTTGTGCAGATGAAGGGAAGGGGAACACGAACCTATTCCTTCAGTTATAAGCAAAGAACTGATTTTGGGGGACTTGAAGAAAGCAGAGTTGAAAAAGAGAAATTCAAACTATTCGATTTCTTTGCTAACTGTGAATATTTCGAAGAGAAATTTGACTATGATCAGGTCCTGGAGCTGCCAAAAGTTGGAGGAGATGGTGGAGATGGAGGTGATGGTAAAGAAACTGATACATTTACCAGTTACAAGATGGACCCGCTTAAAACTATGAAATGGAGAGAAATTGGTCTTGAAGGAATGAGAGTTGACCGTGAGTTGTTTGGTCATTTTGCTGGAACGGTGAAAGAACACGACTTTGTGGTGCAGAAGGTGGAAGAAGGTGACTTCAAAGCAGCAGAAGATTATATTAGAAAGAAAATCTTTGATAAGCCTGAGGAATACTACAATCTTAAAAAACTACAGAAGTCGGCTCAAGTTGACAGAAGACTTACTTTACGTGAAATCCTTGAAAGAATCTTTGATCTGATTCCCTATTTCAAATCCAAAGAGGAACTTCTGGATGAAGAGTTTAACAAGTTTGTTTCTGTCTGCAAGCCTGACCCTGAATATATCATACCCATTAAGAATTTCCTTAAAGCATACATCTCTGACAGGGAGGTTCAAGACATTGTTGAAACAAAGCAATTCGCACGTTTTGCTACTCATCCCGCACAGGAAGATTTTAGAGCATTAAGTCCAGAGCTGCGGAACATCATTCCTGAATATGTAAAAGATTACGTGTCACTCAACACCTATATGTAAAAGAAAGGTTTTATGTTAGACCAGGAAACCAAACGAAAGATTGATAATGCCCGTGATATTCTGGTGGGGAAAGTGCCTGACCCCAAATCTCAGGTGGAGCAGATTACCATTGCCCTGATCTACAAGTTTATGGATGATATGGATAAAGAATCTGAAGAATGGGGAGGGAAACCAACCTTCTTTACGGGTGAGTATAAGAAATATGCCTGGTCAAGAATCTTTGACCCCAGACTGGGTGGCTTTGACCTGATTGGTTTATACAGTGATGCCATTGTCAGGATGAATCAGAACCCCAATATCCCGCAGTTGTTCAGGGATATTTTCAAGAACGCCTATTTACCTTATCGTGACCCTGAAACCCTAAAAAGTTTCCTGAAAGAAATCAATGAATTTACCTATGACCATAGTGAGCGATTGGGTGATGCTTTTGAATATCTGCTTTCTGTGATGGATTCGCAGGGAGAAGCAGGGCAGTTCCGCACTCCACGACACATCATTGATTTTATCGTGGAAATCGTTGACCCTAAAAAGAATGAAACAGTCCTTGACCCTGCCTGTGGCACGGCAGGATTCCTGATTTCGTCCTATAGGCATATTCTGAAAACCAATACAAAAGACCGTACAGGAGATCAACTCACCCCTAATGAAAAGAAACGGCTTATGAATAATTTTACCGGTTATGATATTTCCCCTGATATGGTGCGGCTGTCACTGGTGAATTTGTATCTACATGGATTTTCTGATCCCAAGATTCACGAATACGATACGCTCACCAGTGAAGAGCGGTGGAATGAAACCTCTGATGTTGTGCTTGCCAATCCACCATTTATGTCACCGAAGGGTGGTATCCGACCTCATAAGAGGTTTTCTATTCAGGCAAAACGGTCAGAAGTACTGTTTGTAGATTACATTGCAGAACACCTGAACCCAAATGGACGGGCAGGTGTGATTGTTCCTGAAGGTATTATTTTTCAATCTCAAACTGCATATAAGAATTTGAGAAAGATGCTGGTGGAAGATTATCTGTGGGCAGTGGTGAGTATGCCTGCGGGTGTATTCAATCCTTATTCAGGTGTGAAGACTTCAATCTTGCTGATAGATAAGACGTTGGCGAAAAAAACCGATAAAACCCTTTTTGTGAAGATTGAGAACGATGGCTTTGATTTGGGAGCACAGAGAAGACCTATTGATAAGAATGATTTACCAAAAGCATTGGACTTTCTCACGAGTTATAAAGAAGCCGTGCTTAACGGCAAAGAAGTAAACGATACTGATTTTGCCCATGCTGTAGAGAAATCAAAGATTGCTGAAAGTAAGGATTGGAATTTGTCCGGGGAAAGGTATCAAGAAATTCACAAAGTGCTAACGTCAAATTATGAATGGGTAAAATTGGGAGAAATATGCCAGATAAATCCACCAAAATCTGAAGTCAAAGACTTAAATAAAGATCAGGAAATATCTTTCTTGCCGATGAAAGATTTGAAAGAGAAACAAATCAAGTTTAAACCCATTGAGAAAAGAAAACTTGGTAATGTTATTAAGGGTTATACCTACTTTAGGGATGGAGATGTTCTTTTGGCTAAAATAACACCTTGTTTTGAAAATGGAAAATCTGGAATTGCAGAAAATCTATTAAATGGAATCGGATTTGGTTCGACCGAATACATTGTTTTTCGACCAAATGGAAAGATCTTACCTGAATGGATTTACTATTTTATTTCAAGTGATAAATTTTTACTGTTAGGGGAGAAATATATGACTGGTTCTGCTGGTCAGCAACGTGTCGCCATCGATTTTGTGAATAATTATAAAATCCCCCTACCTCCCCTAGATGTGCAGAAAGCTATTGTAGCGGAGATTGATGGCTACCAGAAAATCATCGATGGGGCAAGACAAGTATTGGACAATTACAAACCCACCATCAAAATTGATCCTGATTGGGAAATGGTGATGTTGGGGGATGCTGATATAGAAATTATTGATGGAGATAGGGGAAAGAACTATCCTAAACAGGATGAATTTTCCAAAGATGGGTATTGCGTATTTTTGAACACGAAAAATGTGTTGAAAAATGGATTTAACTTTGATGAAGTAATGTTTATAACAAAGGAAAAAGATGAATTGTTACGCAAAGGCAAAATAAAAAGAAATGACATTGTTTTAACTACAAGAGGAACAATAGGAAATGTAGGTATATATAATGAAAATGTGCCCTATAGCCATATTAGAATAAATTCAGGAATGTTAGTTTTTCGACATAATTCAGCACTCTTTTTTTCAAAATATATCTTCTGGCTTTTACAAACAGATTTTATTCAAACGAAATTTAAGGATATATCTTCTGGAACTGCCCAACCACAGCTACCAATACGTGATTTAGTATTTTTAAAAATCCCCCTCCCACCCTTATCAGTCCAGCAGGAAATCGTTGCCCAAATCGAAGCAGAGCAGGAAATGGTGAACGCCAATAAGAAATTGATCGAGATTTATGAGCAGAAGATAAAAGATAAGATTAAGGAAGTGTGGGGAGAATAAATAACAAGATTATGACCAAATGTATTTACTGCAATGAGTGTGAAGCCAATTCCCGATAACATTACTTACCAGCTTGCTTGGGTTCATTTCGCAACTTTGAACAACTCTCTGGTAAATTATGCTCAACTTGTAACGGGAGAATAGGTAAGTTGGAGGAACAATTCTGCCGTTGTGGTCCAGAAGCCTTTTTTAGAATAGTCAAAGGAATTAAGGGACGGAAACATCATGAAAAACCTTCACCGTTTTATCGAGGTAGTGCAGGTAGCGGGTACATCAGTTGAACAGGTTTATGACGTCCTTTTTGGAAAGAGACTTGAAAAAGGAGCTTTCCTCTTTGACTAATTCCTTTACAAGCCAATTTTTCTTTTCCTGAAGCTTAAGTATTTTTTCTTCCACAGTATCCTTAACTATCAGTTTATAAGCAATTACTTTGTGTTCCTGCCCGATTCTATGTGTGCGGTCAATTGCCTGGTTTTCTACGGCAGGGTTCCACCAGGGATCGAAAAGGATAACATAGTCAGCAGCCGTAAGATTTATTCCCAATCCCCCTGCCTTCAGACTTAGCAGGAAAATCCTGATATCATCGTTTTGCTGAAAATTTTCGATTTCCAGGTCGCGCCTTTTTGTTGACCCATCAAGGTAGGAATATTTAATCCCCATACCCTGCAAGTGATTTTCTATAATCTTCAATGACTTCACAAACTGTGAAAACAGCAGCAGCTTGTGGTTCTCTTCGAAGATGTCATCAAGCATGTCTTTAAGCAAATCAAATTTGCAGGACTCAACATTGCTTAGCTTGCTGTCAGCAAGTACGGGAAAGAGGGCAATCTGTCTTAATCTCAAAAGAGCCTCAAAGATTTCAATTGCGCTTCTTTTAACACCTTTTTGCTCTAAGGTGGCAGATATCTTTTCCCTGTATATCTCCCGATGCGTATTGTAAATTTTCTGCTGTTCTGCTCCCATTTCAGAATACACGGTAATTATTTCTTTTTCTGGCAGCTCCTTTTCAACATCTTCTTTTTTGCGGCGCAATATGAAGGGAAACACTTTTTCCCGTAGCTTTTCGGCTGCGCAGGCATTTCCATGTGATTCAATAGGCCGGGCAAAGCGGGTTTTAAAATTTTTGAGTGTTCCCAGAAGACCGGGGTTTAGAAAATCTATTTGTGACCAGAGATCCAGTGTACTGTTTTCAACCGGTGTTCCTGTCAGTGAAAGACGGTGTCTTGATTTGAGGCTGCGGACAGCCTTGAACGACTGTGATGATGAATTCTTTATTTTCTGTGATTCATCGAGAATGATATAATCGAGTGACATGTCACGGAAGAGCTCGATATCATTTCTAAGCGTGTGGTAGCTAAGAATGATCAGATCGGTATTTTGCAAATGGCAGGTCTCTTTTATCCTTGAACCTCCGGCATGACGTATGCAGGTGAGCTCTGGAGTAAAGCGCTTGATTTCATTCTCCCAGTTTGGAATAGTGGATACCGGTACAACAAGGAGACAGGTGCCGAGCTGTTTTTTATCCTTGAGCTTCCGTAAAAAAGCCAGCGTTTGAACCGTTTTGCCCAGCCCCATGTCGTCTGCCAGGCATCCGTTGACATCATGTTCGTGCAGAAAGAACAACCAGTTGTAACCGGATTTCTGGTAGTTCCGTAATCTGCCGTTAAAATTCTTGGAAACAGGATGGCTTTTGATTTTTTTGAAACCTCTAAGTTTTTCAGAAAGCTCCCTGGCCGATTTCAACTCATCGGTCTTGTTTGCAATATCGGCGTAAAGCTCATCAATTAAGCTTAAATTAAGTTTGGAAAATCTCAAATGGCCATCTGAGTTCATGCCTTCCTGATGAAGCCTTTTTATTTTGTCAATATCCTCGCGTGTAAGTATAGTAAAGGAATCACCAGTTTTGACAAGACCCTGATCGAGATATTTTTGATCTATTTGAATGGGGATCTCTTTCCCCTCGCTGTCAAGACACATCAATTCCAGGTCGAACCAGTCAATTCCGGAAGACAGATTGAGGGATACTCTACCGTTTCCTGAACTTATCTTTTTCTTGCTTCCCTTAAGCCTGATTTCAAAGTTGTTTTCCAGAAACAGGGAACCATGCTTGATAAGAAATTCTTCAAGCTTCATAGGCAGGTTGTAATCATATTGTTCATAATGGAAGCCGGGATAAAAATCCCTCGTGCCCTGTAAAATCTTATGTATCTGCGTTTCAAAAAAATCTTTTGTCAGTGCTTCAAACTCCCGGTTCCTTTCTGTGGCAACTATTTCATGAGTATTATCGACGGTAAGTATTAATGAAGCTGGATGATCAAAAGTAAAGTTGCGCCCCTTGAAGTCAAAGTGAAGACTGAGTGATATGGTGTTGTATGCGGGATCTATTTCAACAAACGGTGTTGGTAGGTTGTGCGTTATGCGCAAAGATTTTGCTGTGAATTCTACGGATATTTCATTTTTAAGGTTTTGTTTTACGAAGTCTTTCAGCACAGTTATTTCTGAAGGAAGAAATGTGTTCTTTCCTTTAAGAAGCTGGCAGATAAAATTCGCATAGAGCGGGGATGACTTTTTGTAAAGTAGAGTTCCCTGCATGTCAATGCAAAAAAGTGAAAATCCTGACCTTATGATGTTGGTTCCACCTGCAGTATCGACGAGCGTCGTTCCGCCGAGATGTACAAACTTTATCTGAGGGGAGAAATAGATGGCATCATTTTCCAATCCGTACAGCCTAAAAAGTAGAATTGTTGATTCAATGGGTTGTACTTGAAGAGGTATGTGATCATAGCCGTACTTAATATAAGTGCAGACAGAGGGATTATCGATCAGTATCTCAAGATATTTAAGCAGGTCATCAGGCCTGTAATCAGTCTCATTAAACAGTTGAAGCAGGTCGTTTTCAGTTTCTGATACTGCTTCAGTTATTTTATCGAAGCGGAAAGACTCCACCCTGCCAAAGCTGCCGTCTCTTTTAATGTAGAGAGCTGCCGGACATATGTTCCATGGTGAACAGGTAGTTGAGCCATAAAGATAATCTCTGTTTTCCTTTATCAAGAAGATGAGTTTGAATCTTCTTTTTTCATTCTTTGTACTTTGAAATGGTTTTACGTTTTCGATAGCTGTAATAAATGGGTGTTCTCCTGCAGGAAGACTATTTAAATCAAGACTTATCACCTGATCGGCAGGCTGCTTTTTCGAGATAAAGTTACTGATAGTTTTTCTCAAATCCTGAGTTTCTTCCAGATGCGAAGCATGTATAAGAACCGCACCAATATGTTTGCACAGCCTGTCATAGGGGCAGTTGCAGTAGGCAGATGTGATGTGACCATCTTTGTTAAAACTAAGCTCCACATGGTACGGGTAGATGTTGCTACCTTTGACTGTTGCAATAATGCTTCCCTCCATCTGCCTGTATTCCTGGATGTATCCTTGTTCATAGTAGTCAAGAGCCCGGTAGTAGATTGTGCTTCCCAGCATCCTTTGCAGAGTTTGAACATTTAATGATTTTCTTAAACGCATTTATGTGTCCTTATTATATAGTGTAACTTTCGGTTTATGAAAATAGCAGAGACAGAATTAAAAAGCAAATCTTTCCGAATGCGGGAAAAGGGAAAAGGGGTCAAAATTAGCTTGGAATTAACTTTTTTAGCTTGGGGTTTGGTTAGCTTGGGGTCGGGCCAAGTTAATTGATTGATCTAACATAAGAAAGGTTTTATAATAGGGCCTTTTTTGGCCATAGGCTGTTACTTTTAGATATAATTCATAGAGGAGGAAGGTGAGTCAATGAAAGAAAGAAAAGTTATTCCATTTAGGAAACCGAAGAAAGAAATGGACTTCAAGGAAAGAGTTGAAAAATGTGAACAGTATTCCAAGAATCCAAAGGAGTTTCACAAGATATTTACTGAGCTTGGTTTTAGTTATGTCGATGATGGTTGTGATGGTTTCTGCCCTGAATAATGAGAATATGGCGATGTAACTTTCTGTTTTTTTGAGATGGATTGTTGACAAAGGTGCTGAAAGAAGCTATAGATAGAGGCTCTTATAAGTGTGGGAATATAGTCAATTTCTCATGGGGAGAGATGGCCGAGTGGACGAAGGCGCCGCTCTCGAAAAGCGGTAACCTGAGGAATTGGGTTCGTGGGTTCGAATCCCACTCTCTCCGCTTATCCTGTATAAAGTTGCTAATTTAGGAATTGAGGTATTTAGGAATTAATTATTATTTTAAATTCGAAATTCCTAAATTCCTGAATGTTGGTTATTTTTCAGGAGAGATGCCCGAGAGGCCGAAGGGGCGCGATTGGAAATCGTGTGTTCCGTTAATAGCGGGACCGTGGGTTCGAATCCCACTCTCTCCGCCAGAAATGTTCATAGAAATTGATAGCTGGGTCCTGCGCAACGGAAATTTACGAACCCCGTCAGGTCCGGAAGGAAGCAGCGGCAGTAAAACCTTCCGTGTGCCGCAGGGTAGCCTAGCTATCAATATTTTAAATTAGGACGCAGAAAATTAAGGAGTAGGTGTTTTGTCTTATCAGGTATTAGCACGGAAATGGCGGCCTCAGCTTTTTGAAGAGGTTATTGGGCAGAAACATGTGGTTAAAACTCTGCAGAACGCCATAAGTAGCAATCGGATTGCACATGCCTTTCTTTTTTCCGGACAGAGGGGTGTAGGCAAGACCTCCATTGCACGCATTCTGGCTAAAGCCCTCAATTGCCAGGAAGGTCCTACACCTCAACCCTGTGGACAGTGTACCTCTTGTAGAGGGATTGCTGAAGGGAATTCTATAGATGTTCTGGAGATTGATGGTGCCTCTAATACAGGTGTGGATGATATAAGGGAGTTAAGGGAAAGTGTTAAATATGTTCCTTCTGGAAACAGGTATAAAATTTATATTATTGATGAAGTGCATATGTTGTCTAACAATGCTTTCAATGCCTTGCTCAAAACATTGGAGGAACCACCTGCCCATGTTATCTTCATGTTTGCTACTACCGAACCGCAGAAGATTCCCACCACGGTTCTCTCCCGTTGTCAGAGATTTGATCTGCGTCGAATCTCGTTGGAGGCAATTGTAAAACAGCTTAGTGAGATTACCTCCAAGGAGAATATTACAATCAGCGAGCAGGGTTTAACATGGCTTGCCAGGGAAGCAGAGGGGAGTATGAGGGATGCCCAGAGTATATTAGACAGGGTTATTTCTTATGCAGGAAAACAGATTAATGATGAGGATATTGCTGAAGTTCTGGGGATTGTGGACAAAAGCTTGCTTGTGAGGACATCCCGGGCTATACTGGATAAAGATGCTAAAGGATGTCTTGATATAGTGAATGATCTGTTTCATTTTGGATACGATGCCAGGCAGTTTTATCAGGCTTTCCTCGAACATTTGAGAAACTTAATCATAGTTAAAATTAGCAAAAACCCTGCGCAATTGATAGAGTTACCTCAAAATGAGTGTGATTTGCTGAAGGAGCAGGGAAAGGATAGTGAGGTAGAGACGCTCCAGAGGCTTTTTGATATCTGGCTTAAGGCAGAGGATGAAATTAACAGGTCTTCACTGCCGCAAATTGTTTTGGAGATGGCTTTATTAAAGATGGTTTATCTCAAACGTCTGTTGCCATTGGATGATGCATTAGCAAAACTCGATGATTTAGAAAAGAGACTTTCCAATGGGAAGACTGCAAACATAAAGGGAGTAGAGTATAAAGAAATTCAGGACAGCGGAAATAAGTCCTCTCAATTGAGAGAGGAGATTGTTGCAATGCCGGAACGAAGCTCAAAAGAAGGCAATAAAAACGAGAGCTGGGAAAAGCTCCTGTCTTTTACAAAAAAGGAGAAACCTATGCTTGCAGCGGTACTGAAGCATGGCTACCTGCTCCATCTTGATGAGCGGAGAATTGAATTGGGATTTGCTTCCAACTCTGTTTTTCTCGAAAGTGCAAATGATAGTGATAATAAAAGTCAGTTTAAAACCATTTGCGAAGAATTATTTGGAAGGAAGTTACGGGTTAAGATTTCTTCCTTTAAGGAAGAAAGTAAAATTCAATCACCGGTTCAATTGAGAGAAGGTGAAAATGGAAGCAAGAGTGATAAGAAAGAATCCTTAGAGAAAGCTCTTATAAATGAGGCACTAACTATTTTTAATGGGAAAATTGTTGAAGAAAAAAGTTAAAGTTTGATTTTAAAGGGGGTAGTGGATAATGAAAGATATAGGATCCATCATGAAGCAAGCTCAGAAAATTCAGGCTCAGATTGCAAAAGTACAGGAAGAACTTGCCCAGAAAACCATAGAGGCTTCTGCCGGTGGAGGAATGATTACAGTGGTTGTCAGCGGAAAACAGGAAGTTGTGTCTATCAAGATTGAACCTGAGGTAGTTGATGCCAAGGATATGGAGATGCTTCAGGATTTGGTAGTTGCAGCAGTTAACGAAGCCTTGAGAAAATCCCAGGAGATGGTCTCGGAGGAGATGCGCAAAATTACAGGTGGTCTAAATATACCAGGACTGACATTATAAGAAAGGTTTTACCATGACGAAAGCGGCTGAGCCTATTGATCAGTTGATAAAAAGGCTGGCTAAGTTACCGGGGGTAGGGGAGAAGACTGCTTCCAGGTTGGCACTCCATATTCTTCGTTCTCCCAAAGAGGAAGCAATAGGTCTTGCCAGGAGTATCGTTAATGTGAAAGAAAAAATAACCTTCTGTTCTATCTGCTGCAACCTCACTGATGAGAATCCCTGTAGAATTTGTAGAGATGAGAGGAGAGATAAAGGGGCCATTTGCGTTGTTGAAGAACCGGGAGACCTCATGGCTCTGGAGGGCAGTGGTGAATTTAAAGGAAGATACCATGTGTTATATGGGGTTATCTCGCCTCTGGAGGGAGTTACACCGGATGATATAAAAATTCAGGAGTTGATGGGAAGGTTAAAAAATGGTCAGGTAAAAGAGGTTATTATAGCTACTAATCCTACGACCAATGGGAATGCTACAGCGCTTTATCTGTCAAAGTTAATTAAGCCTCTTGGAATGAAGGTTACCCGTATTGCACAGGGGATACCTATTGGGGGGGATATTGAATATACAGATGAGGTAACTTTGAGAAAGGCAATGGAGGGAAGAAGGGATTTTTAAACTTTTTTGCAAATTGAAGAAAAAAGTATTTGACAGGAATTTGATCTTTGTGGTAGTCGTATTGCACATCTTCGGATGATGGAGGATATTTTTTATGGTTAAGGTTGATATAAATAATTGTGTTGGGTGTGGTGGTTGTATTGACTTGTGTCCGGCAACTGCTATGAGTATGGTTAATGATAAAAGTTATGTTAATGTAGATCTTTGTTTAGAGTGTGAAACCTGTATTAAGGTGTGTCCCATGAAGGCACCTCAAAAAGTATAGTTATTTTATCTTAGAAGGTTTTTTTAAATGATAGAAGTAAGATTTCATGGAAGAGGTGGTCAGGGAGCTGTTACTTCGGCAGAATTGGTTGCCCTTGCAGCTATCAGTGAAGAAAAGTATGCTCAATCATTCCCCAGTTTCGGGCCCGAGAGAAGGGGAGCACCAGTACAATCATATACTAGGGTAAGTGATGAGCCTATACGATTGCGATCCGGCATAATTGAGCCGGATGTGGTGGTGGTATTAGACCCTGCTCTGATTGTCGTAGGCGGTGCACTTTCCGGTCTCAAGGAAAGTGGAGTCATAGTAATCAATACCAGAAAATCTCTGGCTGACATCAAAAAGGAGTTTTCTATACATCACAGGACGGCTGTGGTGGATGCCACCAGGATTGCCCGCCAGATACTGGGTTTACCAATTACTAATACAACTATGATTGGGGCTCTGGTGAAAGCTACCGGGGTAGTAAAAATGGAATCATTAGTAGAGCCCTTGCATCACCGTTTTGGAAGAATTGCTGAGAAAAATATTAATGTGTGTAAGAAAGCCTTTGAAGAAACATTGGTAGAGGAGTAATTTCGTGGCGAAGCAGGATTTTGAACTTACCTGGAAAGACTTGGAAATCGGTTGTATTGTTACAGAACCGGGAAGTGCCAGTAGTTATCAAACGGGTGACTGGAGGTCACAGAGACCGACCTACGATTTCACCAGATGTATTAAATGTGGTGTGTGTGCTATCTACTGTCCGGAACCCTGTATACATCCCAACGAAGAGGGATATTTTGAAACAGATCTTTTCTACTGTAAAGGTTGTGGTATTTGTGCCAGGGAATGTCCCACGGGTGTTATCACCATGGTAGAGGAGGAGGAGAAATGAGTAAAAGGGTAGGGATGGAAGCCTCTTTTGCAATTGCAGAGGCGGCCAAATTAGCCAGGATAGAAGTTGCAGCTGCTTATCCTATTACTCCACAAACCCATATTGTAGAAAGACTCTCGGAATTAGTGGCAGATGGTGAAGTAGATGCTGAATTTATCTGTGTGGAGTCGGAACATTCTGCGATGAGTGCGTGCCTGGGTTCGGCTGCAACGGGTGCACGGACTTACACGGCAACTGCAGGGCAGGGATTGGAATTGATGCATGAAGTGTTGTCTGTTGCTTCCTCTTCCCGTTTGCCAATAGTACTAAATGTAGCTAACCGGGCACTCTCAAGTCCTCTCAGTGTATGGGGAGATCACTCAGATGCCATGGCTACTCGAGACTGCGGATGGATTCAGGTGTTTACAACCAGTGGACAGGAAGCCTTTGATCAAACCATCTGTGCCTTCAAAATTGCAGAAAACCCTAAAGTATTATTCCCCATGATGGTGCATCTGGACGGTTTTCACGTTTCCCATGTAGTAGAGCCCATCATTTTGCTGGATCAGGAAGAGGTAGATTCATTTCTCCCCCCATATAAGTATCCTTTCCCTTTGAATCCTGATAAGCCGGTTACCATGGGGGCATTCGGACCGCCTGTGATTTACACTGAGGCCAAGAAGGCACAGGAAGAGGCATTCATTGCTACAAAAGGAACTATCTTAGAGGTCTGGGATGAGTTTGGGAAGAAATTTGGGCGTCATTACGCTCCGGTAGAAACGTTTATGGCAGAGGATGCTGAGATTCTGCTTCTAACTATGGGAAGTTTCAGCCAGACAGCAGAGGTAGCTATTGAGAAGATGAGAGGAGAAGGGAAGAAAGTTGGCCTGGTGAAACTCCGTTTATGGAGACCCTTTCCATTTGAAGAATTAAGAGAAGCACTAAGGGATGCTCAATTGCTTGTTGTTTTTGACAGATGTCTATCTTATGGTGGTACAGGGGGACCGGTTTGTGGTGAGATTAAAGCCGCTTTATATGGAGAAGAGAAGAAGCCCAGAGTTGTCAGTTTCGTGGGTGGTCTGGGGGGTAGAGACATACTTCCCGACCACTTTGAGCAGATGATAGCCAGGGGTTTAGAAATTGCGGAAAAGGGTCAAGAAAGGGCATATGAAATGATTGGAGTGAGGGAATAATGGAGCAGTTTGGTGTATATGTGCCTCGGCTGGCACCAACTAAAGAATACTTTGCGCCTGGCCATCGAGCCTGCATTGGATGTGGAGAGGTTTTAGCTTTGCGATTGGTATGCAAAGCTTTAGGCAGAGATGTGATTATTGCCAATGCCACAGGGTGTATGGAGATTGTTAGTTCACCACTTCCCAACACCTCATGGCGGGTGCCCTGGATACATACCCTGTTTGAGAATACAAGTGCAGTGGCTTCGGGTATCGAATCTGCTTTAAAGATATTAAGGAGGAAAGAAAAAATCTCCGAAAAAAACATCACGGTAGTTGCTATGGGAGGAGATGGAGCTACCAGTGATATAGGTTTACAGGCCTTATCAGGTGCCCTGGAGAGGGGACATGATTTCCTCTATGTCTGCTTTGATAATGAGGCCTATATGAATACAGGTATCCAGCGCAGCAGTTCAACTCCCTATGGGGCTATGACTACAACTGCACCCCCGGGAAAAGTAAGCATCGGACAGAAAACCTGGAAAAAGAACATGCCGGAGATTGCGGTCGCTCATAATATTCCCTATGTAGCGACAGCCAATCCCAGCTATCCTATCGATCTTATGAATAAGGTAAAGAAAGCAAAAGGTATTGAAGGGCCTAAATACCTCCACATTTTTTCGGTTTGCCCAACAGGCTGGAGAGCGCCTGCTGATCTGGCCATTCGCCTGGGGAGGCTTGCTGTGGAGACTGGAATAGCTCCCTTGTATGAGGTGGAAAATGGTAAGTATCGATTAAATATAGACCTGCCCAAACTCAGGCCGGTTAATGATTACTTAAAGACCCAGGGAAGGTTTCGTCACCTGACAGATGATTTAAGAGAAGAGATTCAGGAGAAGATGAAGCAGGATTATGCAAGACTTAAGAAAAAGACAAAGCTAAGATAGGACTTGCGATGAATAATAAAGAAGTAAATACAATACTTAATAAATATAAGCGTGATCAATCTTCTATCATAGCGATCCTTCAGGATATCCAGGAGGGTGAAAGGTATCTCCCCAGGGATGCTCTGGAGTATGTGGCACAAAAGCTTGATATATCTTTGTCAAAAATCTATCACCTCTCTACTTTTTATCAAGCCTTCAGTTTAGAACCCAGGGGCAAACATCTCATAAATGTGTGTCTGGGTACAGCCTGTCATGTACGTGGTGCTGCGAAACTTGTTGACAGGCTGGAAAGTAATTTGGAGATCGGTGCCGGGGAAACGACTTCTGACCGCAATTTCAGCCTGGAATCAGTCAATTGTCTGGGTGCCTGTGCGCTGGGTCCGGTAGTAGTTGTTGATGGAGAGTATTTTGGTCAAATGGTGCCTGAAAAGATTGATGATCTTCTTCAAAAATACCAGAAAAAATCCAGGAAGAAGGTGAAGGTTTCAGCAAAAAGTGCCAAAACCAGGAAATCTCAAAATATTTCAGCAGTGAAGGGTACCAAGAAGGTTAAGAAAGGGATAAAGAAAAGGGGAAGATGAGTAAACTTACAAGTGTTGCAGATCTTGAAAGCTTGAGACAGGCCCTCCTGACAAAGAAGGATCCTGATCAGCCGTGTATTACTATATGTGCAGGTACGGGCTGTCAGGCATATGGGTGTGATAAGGTAACCGATGCCTTTAAGCAGGAGATAAAGAAAAAGAAATTGAGTCGCAAGGTTGCGATCAGGACCACTGGTTGCCATGGCTTTTGTGAGCGAGGCCCCCTGGTGGTTATTTATCCAAAGAAAATCTTTTATCAGCGCGTTAAAGTAGAAGATGTTTCTGAGGTTATAAGCGAGACTATCATCAAGGGAAACCTGGTAGAGCGCCTTTTGTATGTTGATCCTGATACCAAAGAAAAGATCGTGTATGAAGATGATGTTCCCTTTTACAAAAAACAAAAGCGTCTTATCTTTGGGAACAACGGGATTATCGATCCCACCAGTATTGATGATTACTTTGCAGCAGGAGGTTATGCTGCTTTAGCCAAGGTGTTGAATGGTATAAGTCCTGAAGAAGTGATTGAAACGATTAAAAAGGCAAACTTAAGGGGACGGGGAGGTGGTGGATTTCCTGCCGGTGTAAAGTGGGAATCCTGCCGTGAGGCTGAAGGGGATGTAAGATATGTGATCTGCAATGCTGATGAAGGAGATCCCGGCGCTTACATGGACAGGAGCTTGCTTGAAGGAAATCCTCACAGCGTTCTGGAGGGAATGATTATCGGGGCATATGCCATTGGTTCAAACCAGGGCTATGTGTATGTACGCAATGAATATCCTCTGGCGGTCAGTAATCTTACAGTTGCACTTAAACAGGCGGAACGATATGGACTGCTGGGAGATAATATTCTGGGTTCAGGCTTTTCGTTTGGGGTTAAAATCGCTCGAGGGGGAGGAGCCTTTGTCTGTGGTGAATCTAGTGCCCTGACGGCTTCCCTGGAAGGCAATGTAGGAGAACCCAGTGCAAAACATATCCATACAGTGGAAAGTGGTCTTTGGGATAAGCCAACCAACTTGAATAATGTGGAGACCTGGGCCAATGTTCCTCTGATTATCGACAAGGGAGCCAACTGGTACAACCAGATTGGGACCGAGGGAAGCAAAGGAACTAAAATCTTTTCCCTGGTGGGGAAGGTAAATAATACAGGGCTGGTTGAAGTGCCCATGGGTATTACCCTGAGAGAAATCATCTATGATATCGGTGGAGGGATTCCCGGGGGGAGAAAATTCAAGGCTGTCCAGACTGGTGGCCCCTCTGGCGGGTGTATTCCAGAACATCATCTCGATCTGCCGGTTGATTTTGACCGGTTAAGTGAAGTGGGTTCCATGATGGGTTCCGGTGGAATGATTGTAATGGATGAGAGAACCTGCATGGTGGATATAGCAAAATACTTTTTGAATTTTCTAAAAGATGAATCCTGTGGTAAATGTACCTCCTGCCGGGAGGGGGTTGAAAAGATGTATGAGATAGTAACAAATATTACCCTGGGCAAGGGAAAAGAAAGCGACATTGAACTTTTGGAGGAATTGGGTGAAGTAATTGCTGAGACATCACTCTGTGCGCTGGGAGGAACTGCCCCCTATCCTGTTTTAAGTACTATTCGGTACTTCAGGGATGAATACGAGGCTCATATTAAAGATAAGAAGTGCCCTGCAGGGGTTTGTAAAGAGCTAACCCGCTTTGTGATTGATAAGGGTCAATGTGTGGGGTGCGGCAGATGTAAGGTGGTATGTCCAAGTCAGGCGATAACGGGAGTTAAGAAGAAACTTCATAAAATCAATCAGAAAAAGTGTGTGAAGTGCGGCGCCTGCTTTGATAATTGTAAGTTTGATGCAGTAAAAATTGCATAGAATACATAGGGTACAGGGTTTAGGGTGCAGGGAACAGGGGGAAAATCTTTGTTCTGGCTTCTGACCCCTGTTGTAATGTTGATGTTTATACGATAGGTTGCAAGTATGTTAAAGTTACTTATTGATGGTAAGGAAGTTGAGGCTGAAAAAGGTGCTATGCTCATAGATGTTGCGAGAGATGCGGGGGCAGTAATCCCGAGTCTCTGTCATAATGATGAGCTTCCACCTTACGGGGCTTGCAGGCTTTGTTTAGTTGAAGTAAAGAGGGGGAAACGAAGCCGCATCACCACATCCTGTAATTATCCGGTGATGGAAGGGATAGAAGTTCTTACCAATACTGAGAAGGTCTTAAAGTATCGACGGCTGAATATGGAACTTATCCTTGCCAGATGTCCCAACTCAGAGGTAATTCAGAAGATGGCAGGAGAGATGGGTATTGAAAAGCCCAGGTTTTCTTTGAAAGATGAGGATTGTATACTCTGTGGACTGTGTGTGAGAGCCTGCGAGAAGGTGGTGGGAGTGAGTGCTATCAGCTTTGTGAATCGGGGAACGAAAAGATGGGTTGCAACTCCTTTCTTTGATTCCTCCGCTGTGTGTATCGGTTGCGGCAGCTGTGCATATGTCTGTCCTACCCAGTGTATTGGCATGGAAGATGTGGATGGCGTTCGCAAATTTCGTAAATGGAATACGGAATTTAAATTGAAAGCGTGTAAGGTTTGTGGCTACTACTTCGCACCAGAATATCAACTTGAGTATATGCGGAAGAAAGCAAATCTTCCCAAGGATTACTTTGATACCTGTACTAATTGCAGATAGTAAGCTTTGCGGGGGCTGTTAACTATGGTGGCATGAATTGATAATTATTCATGCCTTTTTATTACTATGAAACCACGGAGTATATTTTCAAATTCTCTGT
>CAZOKO010000015.1:0-35355 GCA_964580455.1 uncultured Thermodesulfobacteriota bacterium
GCTGGGAACTGTACGGGGGGTGCCGAGTAATCGGCATTCCTACCGTGAACCTTTTATTGAAATAATTTGTGGTTTTATAAATGGAGGTGAGAATAGCTGCATGGCAAAAAAGAGAACTGTATGTCTTATAATAATGGATGGCTGGGGCGTTGCTCCGGCTGACGAGAGAAATGCTCTGGCAAAGGCTGATACACCTAATCTTGATAGATTCTTTTCCAGGTATCCGAATGCTGTTTTAAGAACAGATGGTCTTAATGTAGGGCTGCCTGAGGGTAATCAGGGCAACTCGGAAGTCGGCCATCTTAACATAGGCTCAGGCAGGATAATAAAACAGATGCTTGTACGTATTGATAGTGACATTGAGGACGGGAGCTTCTATGAGAACGAGGTTTTAAAAGATGCTGTTGATCATTGTAAAAAAAACAGATCAAACCTTCACCTCATGGGCCTTATACAAGATCAGGGTGTTCATTCTGTGACCCGTCACTGTAATGCTCTGCTTATGCTCTGCCACAAAATGGATTTCGATGATGTTTATGTCCATGTTTTCTCAGACGGACGTGATACTCCGCCCAGGTCCGCAGCAAAATATATTGAAGATCTGGAGGATGGGATAAAGAATGCAGGCAGGGGAAAGATCGGCACCATCATCGGAAGATACTATGCCATGGACCGTGATACAAACTGGGACAGGATTGAAATCGCATACGAAAGTCTTACCAAACTCGAAGGTGTTGTCTGCAAAGACTGGAAAGAGGCCATTAAGAATGCTTACGCTGCCGGTGATACCGATGAGTTTATTAAACCCAGAATAGTCAAAGGGTTTCCGGGAATAAAAGACGGTGATGCAGTGATCAACTTCAACTTCCGGCTCGACCGTGGAAGAGAGATCACCCATTCCCTTACTGATACCGATTTCAAGGGTTTTGAGAGACGTAAACTTGACATAAAATATGTTGGTTTTACAAATTACTATGATAATGGTGAGTTTGAAATAGCATTTCCTCCGGTGAAGCATAAAAATATTCTCGGAAAAGTCTTAAGCGATCACGGCCTCAAACAGCTGAGATGTGCCGAGACCGAGAAATATGCTCACGTAACCTTCTTTTTTAACGATTCGGATGAGACTCCTTTTGAAGGTGAGGACAGGATTCTGGTACCTTCTCCCAAGGTAGCGACTTACGATCTGCAACCGGAAATGAATGCCTATGAGGTAAGAGATAAGCTCCTGGAGGCTATTACCGGCGATAAGTATGATGTGGTTGTCTGCAATTTTGCTAATGGCGATATGGTGGGCCATACCGGTGTTTTTGATGCGGTCATAAAGGCCGGGGAAGCTGTGGATGAATGTGTGGGTGCTGTCACAGATGCTGTTCTTGCGAAAGGGGGAGCGGTTATTATTACTGCCGACCACGGCAATGCTGAATGTATGCTATTGGACGACGGCTCTCCCATGACTGCCCACACAACCAATCCGGTTCCTGTTATTGTCTGCGGCGTTGGTGATGTTGAACTGATAAAGGATGGCAAGCTTAGTGATCTTGCGCCTACTATGCTTAAAATACTGGAGATTGATCAACCTGCGGAGATGACCGGAAGATCATTATTTTAAAATATAGGAATTTCTTTTTTTTCAGACAGGATGAACAGGATTGTCTGGATAAATAAAAATCCTGCAAATCCTGTTTGTCCTATAGAAAAGAGTCCCGCCGTAGGCAGATAATTTCATAAAACACATTTTTCCATACTACCTGCGCCTGCATCCCGGGAAGTAGAATCTATTTTCGTCATATTGAGAAGTAAGGAAGTTCATCACGAAAAGATTTTATTGCCCTCCACTAAACACTTTTCTTCCTATCGTCAGCTATGCCTTAAACTTACAGTAATCGTAAACCGAGGCCTGGAAACGCACAAAAAAGGTGGCTACATATGAGCCATATTTTTGCGTACGATAGACAAGCTCAAGCCGAAGAGGAATAAAAAATAGTTGAACGAACACCCCTGCAGATCTTTTTGTTGAAAAGGTCAAACGGAGACTTGACCCCTAATCAGAACATTTTACGCAATAAGTATTGACATTATAATTCTATAAGTGTAAGAATGATTAGCATACGAATAAGTTAATTGTAATAATCATTGTTTTATACAATATTCTTAATACTGCGAGAAAGGAGGAAGTAATGATGGAAAGAAATAGTCAAAAGAGTAAAAGAGGGTTTTTTATCATGCGTTTTATTTCAATAGTTTTTCTTTTTGTGAGTATCGTCCTTTTGTTTCCATTGAGGGGCTTCATTTCCGCACAGGAGACGGTTGGTGAAGAAATAGATTTTATTGAAGGCAATACGATAAAACTCCCTTTAAAGAGCGTTATCTTCCTGGCACTGAAGAATAATTTGCAGATTGCCTTTGAGAGTCTGGGGCCCAATGTTTCTGAGACAGATATTGCGCGAGAGGAATCCGTCTATGACCCAAATGTTTCTCTCCAGTTCGGTAAAGACAGGAGAGTAACCCAGACGGGTAATTTCCTTGCTGGTGCTGGTGAGCCAAGCATTTACCAGGAAAGTTGGGATCTTGAAGTTGATGTGATGAAGAAATTTGTTTCAGGAACATCGGCTGAACTGAAATGGAACTCCAGTGATTCAAAGACTGACTTTCTTTTTCAGGCACTTGTTCCTCAGTATGAATCTGAACTTAACCTTTCACTTACTCAACCACTTTTAAAGGATTTTGGTATAGACGTTGGGAAGAGCATGATTAAAATAGCCAGCCTCAACTTTAAAATGTCACAGGACCAGTTTAAGGGTAGGGTAATGGATATCCTTTATGAAATCGAGAAACAATATTGGAACCTCTACTTTCAAATTAAGGATTATGAGGCAAGGGAAAAGTCCCTCAAACTGGCCGAAGATCTTTTAAGAGAGTTCAAGATTAAGATAGAGGCGGGTACCCTTGCCCCCATCGAGATTTACCAGGCTGAGGCAGAAGTGGCAACCAGAAAAGAAGATTTGATTGTGACAAGGGATTTACTTAAGGATTCGGAAGACAGGCTAAAGTCTGCCCTGAATTTCTATGAAAAAGAGCAGTACTGGGACCTGGTGATTATACCTGCTGATGAACCGAGACCTGCTGTTTCCAAGGAGGATTTGATGGAGGGTATTAAGGAAGCCTTTAAATATCGGCCTGACTATAACCAGGCAAAGATGGACATCGAGGCGAGGAACATAATGGTGAAATATACTAAAAACCAGGTACTGCCAAGGGTGGATCTCTTTGGCACCATTGGTACCATGGGGTTGGGTGGTCGTGGCAATCCAGATGCAATGGATTTTGGGGGTGGAGGTAATGGTGGTAACGATGCCAGCTCTTTTTCAACACACTGGGATGATGTGTCGGATCACATGGCCTCAGGAGATTTCTATAATTATACAATCGGTATAAAGATTGAATTTCCTCTGGGGAATCGGTTTGCCAAGAGCCAGTATTCCAGAGCCAAAGTTGAGGCTTTACGGGCAGCGACCTATCTTAAGGATTTAGAAAATATTATAATTAATGAAATGAGGGCTGCGGTGAGGCAGGTCGAAACAAATCTAGAAATGATTGAGGCAGCCGGGGCGAGTTTGAAACTGGCTGATGAAAAATTAAAGGCTGAGGAGAAAAAGTATGAAGTCGGTCTCTCTACTACTCATGATTTATTAGAGTTTCAAGATGATTTGGCACGGGCAGAAAGCAGAGAGGCGCGTACACTTACTGAGTATGAAAAGTCTCTGGTTAATCTTGCCCGGGTTAAAGGTTTATTATTGGAGGAACATAATATTACCATAGATTAAAAAGAGCTTAAGGAGAGGTGATTTATGATAGCTGACTTTGAAAAAACTGGTCATTTAATGGGTATGCTCCATCGTTCTTTGAGGCGGAACTATGACAGGCGACTCAAGGACTTTGGTTTAACTCCCTGTCAGTTTGAAGTTCTTATGACTTTGTGGGAAGCGGATGACATATTATTAAGTGAGCTTGGCAGAAGGGTGTCGAGGGATGGGCCGACCATTACCGGGGTCATTGATCGAATGGAAAAAAAGATGTTAGTGAAACGGAAAAGAGATTCCCTCGATCGGAGAGTAGTCAAAGTGGTTCTTACCTCAAAGAGCAGGGGCATGAAAGAACAGCTTTCCATTACCAGAAAAGAGATTCTGGGGAGGATTGCTAAAAATCTCTCATCAAAAGAGATAAAGCACTTGGAGACTCTATTGGTAAAGATGATTAAGAATATAGGAGGGGAAGAGGTCTCAAATAGTTAGGAAATTAAAATATCGAACAAGGAATGATGAATGCCGAAGGAGAGCAGGATATTTAATCTAACCCCATTGCACAAAGGTTAAAAGTAATGAGACTAAAAATTGGTATATTATTAGGGATATTTCTTTTGATTGCACTGATCTGGTTTATACGGGATGATGGTAGCCCTGACTCTGAGAACTTGAAGGAGGAGGCTCAGCAGGCCAAGGCTTTTCCCGTTGAAGTTACTAAGGTGTCATTTGAGAAAGTGGAACATTATCTGGATGCGATAGGGAGCTTTTTACCTGAAGATGAGGTAACTGTAAGTACGGAGGTTGAAGGGATTGTAGAGAAGCGATTTGTTGATGAGGGGGATCGTGTAAAAAAGGGCGATCGTTTAATCAAAATTGATGATGAAGCATTTCGCTTCCAGAGAGAAGAGGCTGAAGCGTCCTTGAAAGAGGCTGAGGAAAGGTTAAAGAACGCTGAGCTTACCTTAAAGCGGATAAACCAGCTATTGGAAGAGAAGGTAATCGATCAGCAGAAATATGACGATACCATTACGCAGTTCAACTTGAGCCAAGCTACCGTAGAAAACGTTAAGGCAAAACTTAAGCGTTACAGAAAATCGTTAAGGGATACATTGATTGTATCACCTTTGGATGGTGTGGTGAGTGAGAGAATGGTAAGTGAGGGGGAATATGTAAAGGTGGGAACTAATCTTTTAAAGATTGTAGATATCGATCCACTTAAGCTTAGTTTTGCCCTTCCTGAGAAATTTTCCGGCCAGCTCAAAATTGGACAGATGGTGGAGGTGGAAACAAAAGCTTATCCCGGCAAGATTTTTACAGGGGATGTATATTTCATCAGCCCCAAAGTTAATTTGAATACCAGGACATTTGAGGTCAAAGCAAAAGTTAAAAACACAAATTATCAATTAAAGCCAGGTTTTTTTGTTGATGTAAAACTGTTCCTTGATGTTAATGAAAGCGCAATGGTACTTCCTGAAGGTGCTGTAGTTATGAGAGAAGGAAGACATGTGGTGCTGATGGTTCAAGGGGGAAAGATAACAATCAAGGGTGTGAGACCGGGTAAGAGGTTTAATGGAAAAGTGGAAATCCTTGATGGAGTTGACAAGGATGATCTTATGGTGGTATCCGGGTTGGGTGAGTTCATAGAAGGAAGTAGAGTGGAAGTGGTTGATAGCAAGCCTTAGAGGAGAGGTGTATGTTTTTATCTGATGTATCAATCAAGAAGCCTGTTTTTGCTACAATGATGATTGCAGCGCTTATACTATTTGGTTTGATAAGTCGTCAGCGGATGGGTGTTGACCTCTATCCGGACATCGATTTCCCTATCGTTACTGTGACGGCAAGATTGGAAGGGGCAAGTCCGGAGGTTATCGAAACGGAGGTGACGGACCCCCTTGAAGATGCGGTTGGTACCGTTGAAGGGGTGCGGCATATCATCTCTCACAGCAGTCAAGGTACATCCCAAGTGGTCACAGAATTCGAATTGGAAACAAACATTGATGTAGCCGCTCAGGATATCCGTGACAAAATATCTCGCACGCGTTATATGCTCCCCAAAGAAATGGACCCTCCCATTGTCAGTAAAGTGGATATCAGTGCTCGTCCCATCATGTGGTTGGGAATAACCGGCAGTATGGGCAAACTGGAACTGAGCATGATTGCAGATGATATCATTAAACCCATGGTGGAAACTGTTCCTGGTGTGGGGAATGTTTTCCTGCCAGGCTTGAGGAAGCGAGAAGTCAGGATTTGGATGGACGATCGCAGAATGGAAGCTTATCATGTAACGGCTGAAGATGTTAAGCAGGCTCTCATAACAAAGAACGTAGAGATACCAGCGGGGACCATTGAAAATCCGGTAAGAGAGTTGACCGTAAAGACCATGGGCGAATTTGGGAGTGTGGGTGAGTTTAATAACTTGATTATTTCTTTTCGGGAAGGGGCACCGGTCAGGCTCTCTGATGTTGGTTTTGCCGAGGATGGAATGGAGGACAAACGGTCTTTGGCCCGTTTTCAGGGAGAGCAGGCGATCGGCATGGGGATTGTTCCTCGTTCGGGGGCTAATAATGTGGCAGTAGCCAATAGCGTTAAAAAGAAAATAAAAGAAATCTCTAAACTGGTTCCTCAGGTGAAGATCAGAAGCTGCTTTGATTCTTCCACGTTTATTAAACAGTCTATTTCAGATGTTCAATTTGATCTGCTCTATGGTGCTTTTTTGGCAGCTCTGGTGGTTTTTCTCTTTCTGAGAACGTTCAAGACCACACTGATTATCGCATTGGCCATCCCAACTTCTCTGATTGGTTCTTTTTGGGTAATGAATATCCTGGGATTTACCATCAACAGTATGACCATGCTTGCCCTCTCTCTTTGCGTAGGATTGGTGGTTGATGATGCCATTGTGGTTCTGGAAAATATTTTCCGTCATGCTGAAATGGGAAAGAGTTCAGTCAAAGCATCGCAAGAAGGAACCAGTGAGATTGCCTTTGCTGCAATTGCCGCTACCTTAACTATTGTGGCCGTCTTTGTGCCTGTGGCCTTTATTAAAGGGATGATTGGTAGATTTTATTTTCAATTTGGTATCTCGGTAGCGGCTGCGGTCCTGATCTCTCTTTTTATTGCACTGACCCTGACCCCTATGCTTTGTTCCCGTTATCTTTCCGTGACTAAAAGACACGGGACGATTTATGAGATGTTAGAAAATGCATTTCTAAGCATTGAACGATCTTACAGCAAGGCGCTTTCTAAAATCTGCCTGCGGGGTTTCTGGTATCGTTTCTGGTTCGCCCTTGTTAGTGCTGTATTAACATTTACAGTGAGCGCTCTATTTTTTGGTATGCTCAAAAAGGAGCTCATTACCTCAGAGGATCGGAGTGATTTCTTTATCCAGTTTAAAACACCCGTTGGCTCTTCACTGGAACTGACCGATGGGAAAATGGCTCAGATGGAGGCTGTTATGAGAAGTTTTCCTGAAGTGAGTTCAGTATTCGCTGCATTGGGAGGTTTTCAACGTGACGAGTCCAATCGGGGGATGCTTTTTATTCAATTGGTTGATCCTTCAAAAAGGGAGATGACGCAGCAAGAGATAATGGCAGCCATTCGCAGGAAGTTTGCAGAAATACCGGGCCTTTTGGCTAATGTGCAGGATATTTCTATTGGAGGTGTGCATGGTGAGAGGGATTCTCCCCTGCAATTTGATATAAAGGGGCACAACCTTATGGAACTCTATAGGGTATCTGAAGGTGTGGTTAAAAAGATAAGGGAGATTCCTGGGATTGTTGATGTTGATACAGGGATGGATCTTACCAAGCCTGAAGTTCGCATATATATCGACCGCGATCGAGCAGGTGATCTGGGTGTCGATATCCGCAGCATTGCCTCAGCCGTCAATACCCTCATTGGTGGAGAAGATGTGGGTAAATACAAGGAAGGGGGTAAGAGTTATGACGTTCGTGTCCGTTTAGTACCAGACCAGAGAGAAAAGCCTGAGGATATTTCTCGTTTGCTAATTAAAACGAGTAATGGGGAATTAATTCGATTGAACAATGTGGTGCAAATAGAAGAAGCGGTAGGCCCGGATGTGATTAACAGAAAAGATCGGATGCGCAGTGTGACCATCTATGGAAACCTGGAAGAAAAGACTTTGGGAGAGGCCTTAAAAGAGAGCAAAGAAGTAGCCCACACAATTATTCCTGAGGGATATACCTTAACTGAAAGTGGCCAGGCAGAGACTATGAAAGAGGCCATCGCGTCTCTCATTTTTGCCTTTCTGCTGGCCATTGTCATTACCTATATGGTTTTGTCTTCTCAATTCGAGAGTTTTATTCACCCCCTTACTATTATGCTTGCACTCCCTTTGAGTTTTATTGGAGCGCTGGGATTTTTGTTGCTTACCGGGAATACACTCAACGTGATGAGCTATATTGGGATGATCATGCTCATGGGAATTGTTACCAAGAACTCTATCCTTCTGGTAGATTATACCAATACCCTGCGATTGAGGGGGAAACCCAGGGATGAAGCTGTACTTGAAGCAGCTCCCGTAAGACTGCGTCCTATTTTGATGACGGCCATCTCTACTATTGCCGGCGTTCTCCCCGTTGCCCTCGGGTTTGGAGCAGGTGGAGAGTCCAGAGCTCCCATGGCAATCGCTACCGCTGGGGGTATGGCCACTTCTACTTTGCTTACCTTATTCATTGTTCCTGTAGTGTACATGCTGCTTGACGATATCGTTCAAAAGTTTAGGGGAAAAAGAAGGAACTTGTAAAAATCTCCCTTTTATTGAAGCGGGATTTTTTCAACTCGCCGGAGTAGCATTCCTAATGCAAAATCGATTAAGTTGTTCATTGCGATTAATAATATTCATTATATATCAGCATGTTAGGTCAATCGTCCCGGGAGAAAAAAATTATAAATAAAAAGGTTGACAAATAACTGCGATTCATATAGAAAGTTTGGGAATCTAAATATTAAAAACTCAAATTATTTGAAAATGGGAAAGACTGCTGCATTTCAAAACGTGATAATAAGTTCAACCGCAAAGAAAGATTGGAATAATATTCTCAAAAGAATCATGGCCTCCTATAATAACATTTCCAAAGCTATCAATCCTAAAGGTCTTCTTAAAATTAATCTTACCTCCGCGCAAATCAAACTGCTTACCTGCTTCAGTGACAAAGATGAGCTTACCATGACAGAGTTAAGTCGAAACCTTTCTGTCAGTATGCCTACCATGACTGCTATGGTTGATCGGTTGGTTAACAGTAAAATGGTGGAGCGAGAGAGGGGTAGTGTGGATAGAAGGGTGGTTAAGGTAAGACTGACTGATGCAGGGGAGATAGAATTAAAAAAGCTGATAAGAATCAGAAGAAAGGAAATGGAAAAGATATTAATGAATCTCAGTGAAGAAGAAATGAAAACTTATCTTATTTCTATTGAAGCGGTAGCACAACTGCTGACAAAAGCACGTCAGGGGAAAGATGTGGGAAGGACAACTTGATAAGTTTGAGCTATGAAAAAACAAAAAAGTGTGAGGTAATTTAAAATGGAAAAGTTTGCTGATTTTGCCATAAGAAAAAGATTGGCCATACTCATTGCTATTTCTTTTGTAACCCTGTTCTTTTTGTACCAGTTAATTAACCCACTGGGTTTCTTCACCTCCTCAAAAATCTTAAAATTAAAAGTTGAGACTGATTTTGCAGATCTCCTTCCTCAAAGACACCCGTATATTAAAATCCACAATAGAATAAGAGATACCTTCGGTGGGGCCAACCAGGTTATCATTATGGTTCAGGTAAGAGATGGTGATATCTTTAACCAGGACACCTTATCCAAAGCAAGAGAGATTTCGCGGCGATTAGAGGCATTTCCTGCAGTTGACAGGTACAAGATTAGATCAATTGCCATGAGCAAGATGAAGTACTTCAAGTTTAGCTCTGGGCTTATGGATATTTCTCCCTTGATGTTTCCTAACGTCCCTCAGAATGAGGAGGAGATGGAAGATTTAAGGAAGAAGATTTACAGTTCAGGCAGGTATTATGGTCCCTATGTCTCATGGGATAGTAAAAAGACCTTGATAATGGTGGACTTTTTTGAAGAAGAGCTTAAGGAGATCGGATATGATGCAGTTTATAAAGAGTTTATAAAACTCCAAAATGATATGGAGGATGAGAATCATATTATTAATATTGCCGGTGAGCCGGTGCATCTGGGTTATGTTAGAGATCTCAGTAGAAAGGTAATCGGTGTATTAGGTCTTACCACCCTGTGTATTATGCTGCTTCTCTATCTTTACTACAGGTCCAAGCGGGGCATGTTCATTCCTATTATTTCATTAGTTTTAAGTGGAATCTGGGGCCTGGGCTTCATGTCGATGGTAGGATTCAATCTGGATCCACTTATCCTGGTTTTGCCTTTTCTGATTTCTCTTATGACAGCGCGTCATTCCATGCAGCTGATTAACCGCTATCTGGAAGAGGTAGAAAAGGGTGCAGATGTAAAGACAGCCTCGCAGATTCTGATAAGCAGTATGTTTGCTCCAGGGGTTACGGGTATTATCACTGATGCCATGGGCATCGGTCTGGTAGCTATCGCTGCTATACCTATCTTACAGAATATATCTATTGCCTGTGCATTCTGGTCTGTAGCTACCATCATTCTTGCTTTGCTCTTTACCCCTCTGGCGCTTTCCTACATTAGGCCATCAAAGAGGCTTGCAGCTCAGATCGAAGCCTTGAAGGAGAGAAAGGCTAAACCGGGGGCAATGGATAGACTTCTTACCTGGCTGGGTCATCGGATTGCAGGAAAGGGCAAATGGGTAATTGTGGCTGCTAACGTTATACTGGTGGCTGTGGGTCTTCAGTATGCAAGCAGGCTTCATGTAGGTGACTTCTTCCCGGGGAGCTCTATCCTCTGGCCCTGGCACAGGTACAACAAAGATGCCATGCGTATCATTACCAATATGCCCCTCTTAAATCCTTTGTATGTAGTGTTGGAGGGAGAAGAAGGAGATTTTATTTCAGAGGGGGAAACCTTACGAGAGATGAATCGCTTTCGACGTTTTATGGCGAAGCAAGATCGTGTTATGTTTGTCTCCAGTATTACAAATATGCTCCCTGGTTTTCTCATGGCCTCCAATGAGGATGATCCTAACTGGAATCACTTGCCCAAAGAAGACAACGTATTAAGTTTCTGCTATCGTGCAATGGTATACAGAGGTGAGCCAGGGACCTGGGATCGATATGTGGAACCTACAGACAGTATGAGTAATGTTATCATTTACTGCAGGGATAAGATGCCCAAAACTACCGAATCCATCATCGCAAGCATCAAAGATTATGTAAAAAACCATTCCCAGATTAAGGGTGGCAAGTATCTGCTGGCAGGTGGAGCAGTGGGTGTTGAGGCAGGAATAAGAGAAGAGATTACCGCTTCTCAAACTCTAAATCTTACCCTGGCGCTTCTAGGAGTGTTTGTCTTCTGCTCCATCAATTTTGGCAGTATTCTTGCCGGACTGCTTTTAACCATTCCTCTGGCCATCTCCAATATCATCACCTTTGCCCTGATGGGTGCCTACCACATTGGTGTGACGGTCAATACCTACCCGGTCTCCTCTATCGGGATTGGATTGGGAGTGGATTACGGCATCTACTTTGTCGGCAGGTTGAGGGAAGAAAGGAAAAAAACAGGAGATTTAAATACGGCTATTTTGAATACTATGAGAACTAACGGGAGGGCTATAGTTATTATTGCTACTACCCTTACTGTAGGGCTGATGCTGTGGATATTCTCGGCCTTAAAATTCCAGGCCTATATGGGTATACTCTTAGCCATTCTCCTGCTGCTCAATATGTTGGGTGCTTTATTATTGCTCCCCAGTTTGATTGCCATTATAAAGCCTAAGTTTTTAGAAAGAGGGAAATAGATTCTAATTTTGTTTAAACAGCAAATGCTTGTTATTACTATTGTGAATGACAAAAGTAAAACGCTCATTGCGAGGAGCGTAGTGACGAAGTAATCTCCTTAAGGACGCTCGGAACAGGCTCCGCATTCCCATGAGATTGCTTCGCTATCGCTCGCAATGACAGGCAATTGAATGTTAACTTCATTTAAGTCGTTCACTTTAGTAATTAAAGTAGAAGTATAAAATTTTTAACAGAAAAAAGGAGGGTGTTATGAAAGGGTTAAAAAGAGCAAAAAAAGCATCACTGTTTGTTAGTCTGTCTTTAATTGCCATCTGTGCTTTATTGATTTGTGTTCCCATCGCAGGAGCTGGAGAGATTGAGGGTATAAATCCCTTGCAGACTTTTAATTATATGGTTTTACTTGATGGTCAAAGTGCAACCAGCGGTACAAGTAGTGCAGCTCCTTTTGGTGTTCACACTGTAGGGGTGATAGCTTATGGGCATTCATCACTTTCAGCTACGATAAGTGTAAGCGGTCCAAGAGATGCGATAGGATTAGCATGGATAGGGTTAATTGGAACAGGAGGAAGAAACTGGGGTGATTTTGCCTTTGGCCCTGTTCCCAATTCAGGTATAACAGCCTCAATTGATCTTGGTGGATCTCTTAGTTATGCTCTGGTTACAGGAGGAGTTTTCATCTTCTCCCCAACGGTGTCTGGAGATGATCCTGCTAGGTACAGTATAGCCGTAAGATAGATAGTAAAATGGAATTGAATGAACTTCTTTAAAGGAGGGGTAGAAATGATTAAGAAAACGAGTCTTTTTCTTGCGCTGTTTTTTGTTTTCCTCCTGATGTCTCAGGATGCCCTGGCAACCTTCGAATTTTTCGATGGTAAGCTGAGGATTAAAGGGCGGCTGGAGCAGTATATGGTTATGCTGACCAACGTTCCCAAAGGTGATAAGTACTATCGAACTGCCAACAGGCTGGCATTAAATCAGTCCATCTTCACCTTTGAGGCATTATCTGCCCTGGTAGATAATGGTGACTGGCTGGTTAATCTCCAGACTTACTTAAGATATTATTATGATTCTGCTCCAGACTTTGATCACAGGCTGCGTAGGAGTTTTTCAACCAGTCGGACGAGGAATAAAAAATATCAGAGAAATGCCTATGATCAGGATGACTGGGTCAATGAGTTTTACCTGGACGTGTACAAGGGCCCCTGGAACATCAGACTGGGGAAGCAGGTAGTAGTCTGGAGTGAGGTGGAGATGGTGCAGACTATTGATAAGATTAACGCCCTTGATCTACGATACGGCACGCCGGGGATGCAGCCCTTTGACGAGCTGAAGCTGAGCCTCTGGATGTTTAGAGGCTTCTACAACTCAGACTTGCCCGGCAACCTCATCTTCGAGCACATCTTTATCCCCGGTGATTTTGAACGTACAAGAACCCCATTTGAGGGGTGTTGGATGTCAAGAAAACCCGCCCCTGGCAATGTTCCTAAAGCCCTTGGAATGGGGGATGCCATCTACTGGATGATGGAGGATGCCAAACCCAGCTTTGCCCTTAAAAATTATCAATATGCTTTTCGTGTCCGGGGAAACTCCGAAATCTTCATGTTTGATACCCCTTATGTCATCGACTGGACATTAAGCTATGTTAACGTCCTGGATACGGGACATGCTGTGTTTGAGGATACAGAGAGAGTAAACGACTACCTTAATAACGAAAACGTTGTAGCTAGATTAGCAGGTCAGAAGCCACCGCCTATACCGAGAGGAGTGGCTAAGTGGAAGAGGTATGAGGCAGTAGGTGCCAGTTTCCAGAGTTATGTACCTCAGCTGGGAGGTGTGCTGAGGGGGGAGTTTTCCTTAGAGATAGGGAGGAAGTGGAACTCGGTTAATTCTAAAACGGCCGTTAGAAATGTTGGAGCACTTGGCGATTTTGAAAACAGGACGGTGGAAAGAGATTTTTTAAGTTACGGCATTACCATAGACAAGCCCTTCTGTGTCCCCTGGTATGGAGACCGTATGCAGAGATGGGGTGTCAGGCCCTGCTGGGATGTCACCCTGGGGGTGTTTGGGGGATACTTTCTGCAGAATAACAGCAGGATCTGGCAGTGGTCTCAGGGTTACGACTACAGATCCAGAACCATGATAACCCTTATGATAAGGGGAGGTTTTCGCCACAATGAGTTTACCCCAGTCATAAGGGCAAAATACGGAACACGTAACTATGGACATATCGCCCCTGCCCTTAGCTATATGCCGGGTAGACACCTAAGGATCGAAGCGGGATACATCTACTTTTATGCCAAGAATCCTGAAGCGCACAGAGAGGCTGCGGTAGAGGACAGAGATGGAGCCTATCTGAGGATCAGGTGGGAATACTAATAATAAAAAGGAGGTATAAGTTATGTTGTATGCAAAAAGGAAATTAACATTAATGAGCATACCCTGCTGGGTGATGGTATGCCTGTTTCTGATGGTATCTTCAAGCTCAGCCCAGGGGGTAAAATTCCCCACACCCTCTTATGAGGGAGAAGAGCTTACCAAGGTAAGGGAGTGGGAGAAGACCTGGGTAGGCAAGAAGGTAAGTACAGCCGATATAGATCAGGTAAAAGATCTCATGCCGGATGCTGCATATCACATCATGAAAAACCCCAAGGATTATGGAGCTAAAGAAGATCTCTGGTTTGAGATTGTTCCTTACAGGGAATATAAGGTTTCTCCCGGCTTAGTTGAATCCACCAGGAAGTATGCCCCTCAGGCAGAATTGGTAGAAGGGAAGGGAGGCCTTGGATTGAAGAATTATGGGAAGGTAGCGGGTATCCCATTTCCACAACTGGATACCAAAGATCCAGTCAAAGCAGGGACCCAGGCGGCCTGGAATTTTGATGGCTATACCCATGCGGATTGTTATCGTTTGAATAATAAGCCTGCCAATATCGTAGATTGCCGGACAGGACGCGAGCGGTCTGCCGGGCAGCTTCGCTGGATGATGTTCTGGTCAGGAAGGACCGATGTACCCCCCACACCTGAACTTGACAAGAATAAGCGAAAAATCCACCGAACCTTCTTTCAGAGGAATACAGCTCCCCCTGATTTTGCCGACACCACCATTTTAGAAGTTAAATACCAGGATACAGACAGAGATTGTGATCTCTGGATCTACACTGCCATGTTCCGCCGCATCCGCAGGTACACCGCCAGACAGCGGAGTGACATGATAGACGGCACCGATCTGATATACGATGACCACGATGGCTGGTATACCCACATCAACCTGAATACCTATAAGCTGGTAGGTCAAAAAGATATGTTGTGTGTTCGTCATCAGGAGACACCTTATGAGAAGTTGTCCCGTGTAGAAGGGCAGGGATTCTGGAATGGCGCTCAGAGGGAGCGGGTGAAGTGCTGGGTAGTTGAAGCAGTCAATAAAGACCCGGACTATATCTATAGCAAACGAGTCTGGTATCTTGATCCGGAGAACTGGCAGTTTAATGTTCAGGAGATGTATGACCGACAGGGCAGGCTCTGGAAGATGATGGAAGAGTTCTGGGCTGAATATAAGCTAAAAGAGGCAGAGGGGGTGGCAACGGTCTTTGTTGGAGAACACACGGTAGACCTGATCAGACGTCATGGAAGTGTGGGGCAGTTTGAGATTTTTGCGGTAGGACAGAACCTCAACAGGAAGATATTCAGCGTAGCGAATTTACAGCAGTTGACTTATTAAATTTTGATTCAAGTTAGAAGTTGCTATTGTGAACGACAAAATAAAATGTCATTGCGAGGAGCAAGATTCCTCGACAGTTTCTTAACGTGCACAGACAGCCTGTCATTGTGAGGAACGTAGTGGCAAAGCAATTTCTTGAGGATGCTCGGAACAGTCTCCGCTAATCCCATAAGATTGCTTCACTATCACTCGCAATGAAAGTCTATTGAATGTCAACTTATTTAAGTCTTTCACTATATTGATGGTTATTCAATAGTTAGAATTTGGTACATAATAAAAAGGAAGGAAGGATTATGGGATTTGATGATATTTTAAAAGAGCTGCAGTCTATCGTCGGTAAAAGTAAGGTTTTAACCGATGAAGAAACACTTAATAAATACTCTAAAGATGAGAGTTGTCAACCGGCTAAGATGCCCGACTGTGTTGTTCTGGTAAAAAGTACAGAAGAGGTGCAGAAGGTGGTAAAGATTGCCAATGAACATTCCTTACCAGTAGTGCCACGCAGCTCACCTGTGGGATTTCACGGTTCCGGTATCCCGGAGGAGGGGGGAATAGTCATCGATATGCAGGGTATGAATCATGTTTTAAGGGTTGACACCAGAAATAAATGGGCTCTGGTGGAACCAGGTGTAACCTACGGTCAACTGCAAAAGGAGTTGAAACCTCATGGATTCAGGGCAGTTAATCCTTTGTTGCCTCATCCCCAAAAATCGGTGATCACCAGTATTCTGGAGAAGCCCCCCCATTTAACCTCCAAGTTGCATCTGGATGAGATTATACTTACTATGCAGCTCGTTTTCCCCAGTGGCAACCTTTTCCACACAGGTTCTTTAGCTGTACCTATGCCTTCCCTTAAACCTGAGGAAGTCCCTGATAAGACGCATTCAGATCTTTGTAATGCCCTTGGTCCTGGAATAGACTGGTGGAGACTGCTTACCGGTTGCGAGGGGACAATGGGTATTGTGACTGCCATGAACTTTAAAATAACGCCACTTCCTACACAACAGGAAGTTTATTTCCTTCCATTCAAAACGATAGAAGAGTTGATTGAGCCTGCTTACCTCATTTTAAGAAGAGAGATTGGGAATGAATGTTTTATTCTTAACAGTCATAATCTTGCCTCTATGCTGGCAGAGAAGGAAGATGAGATTGCTGCTCTAAAAGAACAGCTGCCTGCTTTCTGCCTTGTTATATGTCTGGACGCAGGTGAGTGGTATCCGGAAGAGAAGATAGCCTATCAGGAGAATGCTCTTAACTCTATATGCGAGCAGTTTTACTGTGATATTACTACTGCTCTTCCTCCTGTAGCGGAAGCGGACAGAAAGATAAGAGGGATGTTATCACAGCCCTGGGATGACGGTGTGTACTGGAAATTCCGTTACAGTGGAGGGTGCTGGGATATTCTTTTACTTACTCCACTGGATGAAGCCCCGGCATTTATAGCCATTATGGAGGAAGTAGCGGCAGATTGTGGTTATCCTTTTGAAGATATTGGTATTTATCTCCAGCCAAAGCAGAGAGGCCATGTTTATCATCTCGAGTTTAATTTGCCTGTGGACAGGAGCAATGCTAGAGAGAGTGAAAAGGTAAAAGCGCTTATCCATGAGGCTGCCAAAAGATTGCTAAATTCTGGTGCCTTTATCTATCGCCCCTATGGTTCTCTGGCTGAGATGGTTTATTCCCGAACCGGGAATTATCACTCCTCAATCAGGAAGATTAAAGGGATACTTGATCCCAACAATGTAATGAACCCAGGTAAATTAGCGCTCTAATTCACTTTTTTGGACGCAGATTAAAAAGATTTTGATTTTTTATCTGCGGCTGTCTGCGAAAATCTGCGCCCCATGTTTTTAATTAATAAGGAGGTTATGTAATGGCGTTTTCTAAGATTGCTTTAAAAGCCCTTCAGGATGTAGTCGGTATTGAGAATGTTACTGATGATGAAGTAGTATGCCAGAGCTATTCACGGGTCAACTGGCTCCCCTCTGGGTTTCTTCAGAGGGAACGACTGGGAACAGATATGAGGCCGGTCTGTGTAGTAATGCCGGGGTGTACCAAAGAGGTTCAGGCGATTATCAGAATTGCGAACAGATATAAGTTTCCTTTTATTCCCAGAGGGTCGGGATACACCTTTCAGGCTTTCCCTGCTGGAGCAGGTTATGTTATTATTGATCCAAAATTAATGGACAGGATTATTGAGCTTGATGGCAAAAACATGTATGCAGTAGTGGAGCCTTATGTCAGCTTCGCTGATTTGCAGACAGAAGCAATGAAGAAGGGGCTTACCTGTCCTTGTCCGCTGGCAGGTGCTCAGGTTTCTGCGCTGGCCAATTTTTCCTGGCATGGTGCCTATGGCAATAGCTGGATTAGTGGAGTGGGTGCCCAGAATCTTTTAGCCTATGAGATTGTACTGCCTGATGGAGAGATTATGAAGAGTGGTCCACCTTCACTTTCAGATGATGAATGGTTCTGGAACGATGGGCCGGGACCAGATTTGAGAGGTTTACTTCGAGGGGGTCAGTTTGGGCATGCAGGTGGTCTGGGGATGGTTACCAAAATAAGCTGTCGGCTTACTCCCTGGGCAGGTCCTACCGTGCTTCCCACACAGGGTGTTTCTATTGAAAAGGTTTCCCCTCTTCCTCCTGATAAATTCAGGTGGTATATGTTGAAATTCCCCTTCAAATATCCGGAAGAGGAGGAAAAATGGCTCAGGCAATCTGCTGAACTATTCTACGAGATGGGTAAAGCGGAGATTGCTGTGGTTGCAACCCATCTTGCCAAGCAGTTCCTCTATACCTATTCATCCAAAACCAAGCAGGATCTCTTCGATAATATGGAGAAAGATGTTTTTCCTCATGGTTTCTGTGTGATTGGGCTTCAGGCAACTACTTCATTAGAACAGCTTAATTACGAAGAGAAGGTTTTAAAAGCTATTGTGGCTAAAATGGGAGCAGAATTTGTAGGTGAAGATGAGGAATCCTATAAGGTCTGGATTGGCAGGGTAGCCAATGAGTGGCTGAGGTTTGGCCATGGTATCAGGCTGGCACGTCCTTCAGATGGTTTTTCCATTGGTGCATCCAATGTTGATTCAATTGACTCTATCGTTACAGAGATCTTAAGATCTAACCGTGGTGCCAGGGATATGCTGGCAGGTGACAAGAAACTGGGTAAAGATTTTGTTCAGCCTTTGAGTCTTCATGGTGGCTGGATCAGTCCTCAGGAGTTTGGGCACTGGTGTCTGATGACTACTGATGTATTTCCAGAACAGTCGGTGGAGCAGGCAAATGAGGCAATACAAATTATTATGAGTCACCTGAAAGGTGAGATAGAAGACAAAAGTTCAGCAGCGGTGATTCATCTTTTAGGACCTTCCTACGATATTTTAGGTCCTACCTTTGATAATGTCCACCTTATTATGAAGAAGATTAAAAAGGCGTTTGATCCAAACAATCTTTCTAATCCTCCCTATGCGATAAGACCTGATGTGCTCTCAGAGGAGGAAGTGGCTAAGATGCTTAAAGGATGATTAAAGAAAGACGGCCTGTTTTTTAGGAGGAATCCCTATGGGTAATAGTAGAGCGAGAAAAATACTGAGTTTGATGGCTGTTGGTTTTGTATGTTTGCTTTTTGTCGGGTGTAAGCCTGGTCGTCCCGAATTTGCCATGCCCGAAATCAAAATGATCACCGGGGAGAATTTGCATAACGTAGTTACTTTTGATCCAAAGGAAGTGCTGACATCTGGAAGTTATGGTGTTATTTATCATACCAGCACAGGAGGGACAACGAAAGATGATTGGCAACCACTGGCAAGTGGAGTGGGCGATATTCTTTTATGTGAAGCCGATTTCATTGACAGAAATACTGGCTGGATTGTGGGAATAAAAGGAACTATTATCCATACAGTCGATGGAGGGAAGAAGTGGGTTAAGCAGGAGAGTGGTACTGAAAAGAATCTTTTTTCCGTTTCTTTTGCTGATGCTAAGAACGGCTGGTCGGTAGGTGAATTTGGCACCATCCTCCATACCACAGACGGTGGGGAAAGCTGGAAAGCCCAGTCCAAAGAGATCGATAAAATATTAAATAGTGTCTGTTTTATTGATGCCCGAAACGGCTGGGTGATAGGTGAGTTTGGCACTATTTTCCATACTACAGACGGCGGGGAACATTGGAAAGAACAAAGATGCAAGGATATTGAGACAGAAGAAGATCTGCTGAGTTATGACTGGAAACCGATGCCTGCCCTTTATGAAGTATATTTTAAAGATAAAGATAGCGGGTGGATTGTAGGTATGGATGGGATAATTCTAAAGACAGAAAACGGAGGTAAACACTGGCGTAAAATTGAATCCAATTGTGAAGTTCCTCTTTATGGAATAGATATTAAAGGAAAGAAGGGGTGGATTGTTGGCAAGGAAGGTTACTACCTTTTGTCAGAAGATGGAGGAGAAACCTGGAAAGTGAAAGAAGATGTGATTAAAACCAGATTCTGGTTGAGAGATGTAACCTTTAGTGATGAAGATAATGGCTGGATTGTAGGTGCCATGGGCACAGTAGCCCGCAGTACCGATGGAGGAAAGAGCTGGGAGCTGATTTCAGGGATGAGCTACGATATGGCTGAATACGGCCTGGCTGATTTTTAGAAGATAAATCTACTCAGGTTGATGAGATTGCTTCACTTCGTTCGCAATGGCACAGGGAATAAATGTCGTTGCGAGGAGTGAAGCGACGAAGCAATCTCACGCACGACTATAATTAGGGTTGCTTCGTTTCATAATGACAGTACTTAGTAAATTAAAAATCTATGATTACCATTAACCAGGAAAAGTGTACAGGTTGCGGAGGCTGCATTGATCTCTGTCCATCAATAGCTATCAGTATGATAAAGGATGTGGTAGCTATTGATCCGGAAATTTGCACAGAATGTAAGATTTGTGCAAAAGTCTGTCCCATGCGCGCCCCTTATGAAAGTGGATGAAAGGGGAAAAACTTTTTCTGTAAATGGTTTTTTACTCTTGAGGAAAAAGAAAGCGTTGCTGCTGTGATAAAAAAGAAAAGATTTGCAAAAATACTTTGTAATTTTTTTAACTTGTGGTATAACGATGTCGGTTCGATATAGAAATGAGCTGGATGAAGCATAGATAAAGAATAAATTTTTATATGCCTTTCAGGGATAAGAAGAGATGATAGAGCTTCCCATTACTGAAGAATTTCATAATAACCAGGACTGGCGAAATAATAAGCCGGTATGGGATCAAGAGAAGTGTGTTAAGTGCGGTATTTGCTACCTTTTCTGTCCTGATAGTGCTATTCAGATGGACGAGGATGGGTATTATCAGGTTGATCTTGACTACTGTAAAGGCTGCGGCTTATGTAGACGCCAGTGCCCCACCGGGTCTATCAGTATGGAGGAGGAAGTGGCAAAACTCCCCTGGCAGGTTAGGTAGTTAACTGTTGAAAGTGGTGTGATAAATGAAATGATACTGGATAAGAAACAAAATAATGCATCCAGTATCTAGCATCAAGAAGTATTAAGTATCATGAAGGGCGAAGGATAATAAGTCCAAAGGAGTGTATTAACTTATGTTAAGCAGGTATCCCGTTTTTATTCCAAAATTGCTGCCTCGGGATGAATACTTTGTTTCAGGACGCAGGTCCTGTAAGGGGTGTGGGAAAGCCCTTGCTGTCAGAATGATATGCAAAGTAGCAGGGAAAGATGTTTCTTTTGGTTCTTCCAAAGGTTCTTCTTTTCTTTCCAGGTATGCTCAGGCAGGCGTGGGGCTTACCTGGGATGAGCTGTCATCTGGTGATTTGACTGGTACTTTGATTGATCAGATTATAGCTGAAAATGAAAAAGCCAGTAAAGAAAGGGGTCTGGGCAATAGAATTAAAAAGGCAGTAGTAGGTATTGACCGCAGGATTTTTCTTAAAGATCCATTAGCTTTAACTGAAGTTCTTAAAAAGCAAAAGGAGATTATCTATATTTGTTATGATAGTGAAATGTATATGGATGAGCTCATAAAGAGATTCCTTCCATCCATGGATGCTCATGGGGAAAGTCACCCTTTAGGAAAAGATGAAGTAAGAGAGTTTATCCATAATAAGAACATGCCTTCTCTGATAAGAGAGAGTTCCGTTGCTTATGCTGCTACGTCTTGTCCCAGCTATCCTCTTGACCTCATGGAGAAGATTAAGAAGGGGTTGCAGATTTCTGGGACGGCATTCATAAATGTTCTTACCCCCTGTCCTACTACATGGCTGTTTAATCCGGATTTAACTGCAAACCTCGGTGTTCTTGCTGTAAATACGGGTTTTTACCCGCTTTTTGAGATAGAATCAGGCAAGCTGAAGGTAACAAAGCGGGTTTTGAAACTTCAACCCCTTGCTGATTATTTTGAGATGCAGCGGCGATATATACCTTTTCCTCCCGAGATGATAGCACTCACTCAGGAAGTAGTAGTAGAAGAATATGAGAAATTAACAGCATTCTCTAAAGGTAAGGATAAATAAATGAGTTCCGTTAGTGATGAAAAATTTGTCGATGAGATTGTAAAAAAGGCTGGAGGAAGTTCACTTATTACAATCTTGCAGGAGGTGCAGTCCCGCTACAACTATTTACCAGAGCAGGTTTTAGCACTGCTGAGTAAAAAGCTGGAGGTTCCTTTAAGCAGGATATTTTCTCTTGCTACCTTTTATCGATCTTTCAGCCTGAAGCGAAGAGGAAAGAATCTGGTCAAGGTATGCCTGGGTACAGCCTGCCACGTTAAAAATGCTAATAATCTGCTTGAGAAAGCGAAGAGAGATCTTAATTTATCTGATGAGGTGATGACTACTAAAGATTTAAATTTTACTGTGGAGAAAGTACGTTGTCTGGGGTGTTGCAGTTTAGCTCCTGTCGTTCTTATAAATGAGGATACCTACGGGTCACTGACGCAGGAAAAGATGTCGAAGATTTTAAAGAAGTATGCATGAAAAGACGTGAGGAAATGAATAGCTTGAAAAATTTAGAGAGACTGAAAGAAGAAGGAATGAATTCCCTTTTCCCTTCCAGAACTAAGATTATGGTGGGGATGGCTACCTGCGGTCAGGCTGCTGGAGCGGGTGAGGTCTGGCAGGCTTTAAATAAAGAGGTAAAGAAGAGGAAAATAGATGTTTTGGTGGTAAAAACAGGCTGTATCGGTCTATGCCAGCATGAGCCCCTGATGGATATTCTTAAACCAGGCTACCCCAGGATAACCTATGACAGAGTAACGCCTGAAAGAGTAGGTGAATTGCTCGATGGTCTTGTCAAAGGGAAGTTTAAAAAAGGTATCATGGCAAGGATTGATCAAGAGGAGTTCCTCCTGGATGATACAGGCAGGCGATATAATAAGGGTAAGATACCAGCTTACCTTTCCTCTGTTTCGCCATATAAAAAGCTCCCCTTTTATAAAAAGCAGATGAGGATTGCACTGCGCAACTGTGGATTTATTGATCCGGAAAATATTGCTGAATATGTTGCCAAGGGGGGATACTTTTCTCTGGCTCAGGTCCTAAAGGGAGAGAAACCTGAGAAGGTAATTTCACAGATAAAGAGCAGTAAATTAAGAGGAAGAGGGGGAGCAGGTTTTTTAACCGGTTTGAAGTGGGAGATCTGTCGAAATGCCGATGGAGAAGAAAGATATCTCATCTGCAATGCTGATGAAGGTGATCCTGGAGCCTATATGGATCGCAGCATTTTGGAGGGGGATCCCCATAGTATTATAGAAGGGATGCTGATTGGAGGGTTTGCTATTGGTGCCAGTCAGGGTTGCATTTATGTGAGAGAAGAATATCCCCTCGCCATTGAGAGGCTTGAGATTGCTCTCAGTCAGGCAAGGGAAGAGGGTCTTTTGGGGAAAAATATTTTAGACTCTGGCTTTGATTTTGAGATAGATATTTGCCGGGGAGCCGGAGCCTTTGTATGTGGTGAGGAAACAGCTCTCATCCAGTCTATAGAGGGAAATTGGGGAGAGCCAAAACCGCGTCCCCCTTTTCCTGCTATAAGTGGGTTTCGGGGAAAACCAACGGTGATCAATAATGTAGAAACCTGGTCGAATGTGCCTGCCATTATGGCAAGAGGGGCGAAGTGGTTTAGTGGTATAGGAACCGGCAAGAGTAAGGGCACTAAAGTATTTTCACTGGTAGGTAAAGTCTGCAACATAGGATTGGTGGAAGTTCCCATGGGCATTACCTTGAAAGATATTATCTATGGGATAGGAGGAGGAGTTCCCAACGGGAGGAAGTTTAAGGCGGTTCAAACTGGTGGGCCTTCAGGAGGATGTATCCCCGGGGATTTGATTGATCTCCCGGTGGACTTTGATCAGTTAAAAAAAGCAGGTTCCATTATGGGTTCTGGTGGTATGATTGTGATGGATGATCGAACCTGCATGGTTGATGTGGCAAAGTATTTTCTCTCATTCCTGGAAGAAGAATCGTGCGGGAAATGTGTTCCCTGTCGGGTGGGTATTCGCAGGATGAGAGAGATATTAGAGGATATTACATCTGGCAGGGGTAAAAAAGGGGATATTGAATATCTTCAGCAGATGGCAGAAGCAGTAAAAGACGGTTCCCTTTGCGGTCTTGGTAAAACAGCTCCTAACCCAGTGTTGGCTACAATACGATATTTTCGGGACGAGTACGAGGCTCATATTAAGGAAAAAAGGTGTCCTGCAGGTGTATGTAAGCCTCTTATTACTTATTCCATTGATTCAGAAAACTGCACCGGTTGTGGAGCATGTCTTCGGGTATGTCCGCAGGAGGCAATTACCGGCAAGAAGAAAAAGCCCCATCAGATTCTTATTGATAAGTGTATAAAGTGTGGGGCCTGTTTTGAGGTCTGTAAATTTGATGCTATTGTAACCTAGAGGCATTATGATAAGTCTTACTATTGATAATCAAACCATTGAGGTAGCTGAAGGAACTACTGTTTTGGAGGCGGCAGAGAAACTGAATATTTACATCCCAACCCTTTGCCATCACGAGTCCTTGATACCTTATGGAGGTTGCAGACTGTGTGTAGTAGAGGTTAGCCGAAACGGAACGGCTGATCTTACCAGTTCCTGCACATACAAGGTAGAAGAGGGATTAAAAGTAAAGACCAATACGGAACGGGTTCGAAAAGTGCGCCGCCTGGTGCTGGAACTTTTATTGGCAGATGCCCCCGAAGCTCCAATTTTGCAAGACCTTGCTAGAGAAATGGGAGTAACGAGATCTGAGCGACTTGAGCCCAGGAAAGATGATCTTTGTATCCTCTGTGGAAGGTGTGTCAGAGCTTGCAGGGAGTTAGTGGGAGTAAATGCAATCGATTTTGCTGAAAGGGGATATTCCAAGAAGGTAGCAGCTCCCTTTTTTAAGTCTTCTCCTGATTGTATCGCCTGCAGCACCTGTTTTCTCATCTGTCCTACAGGTGCCATTACTATGCAGGAGGTAGAAGAAGGAGAAAAGGCCCGGATTCCTGAAGGAGAAATCGTTGAGGGCCCTGCCCGTATTATAGATAACTGGAAGGTTGGGTTAACTATGAAGCGGTGTAAAAAATGCGGGGAGATTATCGCTCCTGAGTTTCAGCTCGAGTACCTGCGCAAGAAGGTTGACCTTAAAGATGATCATTTTGATATCTGTCCCAGTTGCCGGGAGTAATAGGAGATATGAACCATGATAGTTGATCGTGATATATGTGTTGGCTGTGGTGCATGTATCAATTTATGCCCGAGACTGGCTATTCGATTTGTTGATGATAAATCCTATATTGATCGGCTGTCCTGCATTGAGTGTGGGACGTGTCAGGCACTTTGTGGTGCAGATGCGATTTACCCGGAGTGCCGTTTCCCGGAAGTTCTGGTCTTAAATATTGCCAGTAATCCTTATGAAGCTTCCGGGGGATAGTTTGCAGGGGGGGGATTTTCACCTTCTCCGTTAAGTAAGCTTGTTTATTTAACTCTGATTAACTTTTAGTGAGTCACAATGAAAGATCGATATGATATTATTGTAATAGGTGCCGGACCTGCAGGTTTGATATCTGCAGCTACTCTTGCCAAAGAAGGCCAGAATGTGTTGCTGGTTGATGTAAAAAAGGAGATTTTCAAGGTCAACCGCAGTTGTTGCACAGCCCTGATTACCGAGCCAAATACCCATGGTGATACAGTAACCATTCAAAATAATAACATCCATTTTGAAAAGACAGATATAACACTACGATATACCGGTCAGTGGGTGAAACTGGAGAAAAGCATCAGGCTTTCCCCTGGTGAGAAGAAATTCACCATGGCAAATGAAAAAGGAGTAGCCCACCCATACAGTAAAGATATCTTGCTAAAAAACCTTCTGGAAGATGCAGAAGAAGCAGGGGTTGATGTCTTAACGGAGACCGCCGGTTTAAAAGCGGAGAACGTAAAAAGTGGCGTTAAGGTAACACTGAGAGGATGTAGCTCTAGGTCGTTAAAAGAGGTAAAATGTAAAGTAGCCATTGCTGCTGATGGGGTAAACTCCCAGATTGTGAAGGGCTTGGAGCTGTACAACAAAAGGAAATACATCACTTCATTTCACGTTGCTTCCTGTTTTCTAGAGGGGGTTGAAACACCCTATCCTAACTCCTGGATTACCTTTGTGGGAAAGGGACATACCAGAGACGGGAAGAGCCAGCTCTATATGCTTGCCAAACATCTGCCTGATGCCAAACCGGGTGATGAGCCCATTATCGATATGATGTGTGGTACTCCCAAAGGATTTTCTGCCAAGCAGGGTTTAGACTATTTTATAAAGTCAGGGAGGTTTTCTCATTGGTTCAGAAAGGCGAAGGTTGTTCACAGCTCATCTGCTGCCCTTAACTTTTATTCACCCATTATGGAACCTGCTGAAGGCAATGTCGTGGTAGTGGGAGATGCTGCATCTTTCATTGAAACTTACTGTCAGGGTGCTGTCATGTATGGGTATCATGCTGCCAGGGCTATTCTTAAGCACCTGGAGACAGGAGAGGGATTTAAGGATTATACGGATTTCTGGAGAAAAACTTTCGAGTATTGCTGGCCGGGAGAGATGGAAAAGGCCTCTCGCGGTTTCGGCCTGCACATATTGAATGATGAGGAGTTGGACTACATATTTGGATTGACGGATGACGAGATTTATGAGAACTGCTATATCAGCGAAAATAGCGCTCCGGAAGTTGTCAAAAAAGGAATCTTAAGTCATATGGACCAAATGAGAAAGGAAAGACCGGATATAGCAAAGAAATTTGAAGCACTCATGGGAGAGGCTTCATTAGAGGAAGCACTGGAATTCAAACCACAAGAAAAGAAATAACCTTCCCTGTTTAATTCCTTACCATTTATACTAAACAATCATCGATTAAGTTGAATTTTTCCCTGTCATTGCGAGGAGGCCAGAGGCCGACAAAGCAATCTCAAAATATATATCATAGGAATTTTTTATGAGTAGTTATTTCGATCTTATAGTTGTTGGGGCTGGTCCAGCCGGGGTTATGGCTGCCAAGACAGCTAGTGAGACGGGCTTAAAGGTGGCTCTTTTAGAAAGAAAGAGAGATATCACCACCATTAGAAGAGCCTGTGCTACCATGCTTGTATTGGAGAGTGATTTCTTTTGTGGTGAAAGGATGTATTTTAATCATAAAACCAAGCGGATAGTCTTCCCCTTAAATGGCTTTTCAGTAAGATATGAAGGTCCCTATAAAAATTTCTACGGGTGGCATAATTATTCACCTAATGGTAAATCCTATATAAGGGTGGGTACTTATGAAGAAAATATTAAGAAGGGTGATGCGGGACGGCTATCCATTGTCTTTGATAAGGGGAAGCTTATAGGTGGACTTTTAGAAGATGCCACCTCTTACGGGCTAAAGGTTTTTCCTGCCACCAATGTAATAAGCCTGGAAAAACATAAAGACTGCCTGGAGGTCCTCTCTCAAGAGGGTAAATCATTCAGGGCACCCTTCGTTATTGCTGCGGATGGCGTAAATTCAAGGATAGCAAGGGTCCTTGGTTTAAATGAGAAAAGGAGATTTTATGGGACTCTGGTATGTATCAATTTCTATTTAACGGGGGTTAACTTCCCACACCCAGAAATTCTTGCTTTTGTAAAAGGAGTTGATCCCAAATGTAATATTTCTTATTCCCACTTCATGTTACCCAGTGTTTATGAAGGAGGAGATTATGTGCTGGATATTGGTGGGATTCTCGATACACGGATTAATTATCTGGAGAGAATGAATTATTTTATCTACGATAGTCCATTTTCCCACTGGTTTGTAAACCCAAAAATACATCGGAAGACTGCCTGCGTTGAAAATATCTGGTCACCGCTTGAAGAACCATTTAAGGATAATGTGCTTTTCGTTGGTGATTCTGCCTGGACTCAGGAAGCCGAGACAACAGGGTCACTGATGTCTGGTCACAAAGCAGCAAGTGCTGTAATCGTTGCCTTAAAGAATGGTGAAATCAATCGCAAAGGGGTTTTGAGTTATATCAACTGGTGGAAGAAGTCATTCCCTGGTTCGCATGATTACCGGCACTATCTTCGTGGATTTGCTCTGTCTAATTTGTTCACTGAAGATGATGCAAACTACCTCTATGGCCTCATTAAAGAACCGCTTCCTTATAACCTCAATCCCTTTAAGATGTCCGGGAATATGAATAAAGCCCTGGAGAAGATGATGCCTAAGATTAAGAGAGAAAGACCTGAGATTATAAGCAAGTTCCAGAGTATCATGAATGTTTCTTTGGATACACTGCTGGCGTCACGCATCCGGGGTTGTTTCCCTAACAGATAAAAAATTCTAAAAAAAGTTGACTTAACTGCGCTTATCTGTTTATCTAATTGGCAATTAACTATTACCCATATTAAATATATAAGGAGGTTAGTATGGAAGAGAAAAAAGATGTAAAACAACCTGTAAAGAAGTTTGCCGGCATTGAGGTTCCTCCGGATTTGACCAAAGGGAATTTTTTCTTCCTTTATTTTAATACCCTCTTAATAGGCCTTCTTATGGTGATACCGGCAATCCTGCAGCCAGCATTCTTAAAAGATGTTATCAAGGTTTCGCTGGACTTTTTTGGGTCGATTAATGGCTTGCTCCAGAATATGAGTCAGATTGCCACCCTCCTTTTTGTTGGTTATGTAGGGATATTATCAGATAGGACAGGAAGAAAGATTCTTGCCATCATTGGATTTATTGTGCTGGCTGTCTTTTACGTTTTCTTTTTGTATTCCAACCAGATTGCTGCTGCCCTAAATTTGTCCGCAGGATTTTCTGCCACTATCTGTGCAGCATTAAGCTTTGCCCCTGCTCGGGCAGCTGAGTTCAGTGATTTTGGACAGGGGCTATTGACTGCTTACTTCATCCGTTTGATCATCGGTATTGGCCTGGTATTGGTCTATCCCCAGTTTATTACCATGGTTGGAGATTATGTTGCTGAGAAAGATCGGGGAAAGGGTATGGCTTTCAATGGAATGATGATGGGTCTTGGCAGCCTCCTGATCTTTGGAATAGTGGCCCCTATAGGAAAGAAATCCGGAGTTGAGGTTGTATTCTATATATCAGCTGCTATTGCTCTTGCAGGAGCTTTCTTTACCATTGTTGGACTAAAGGATCGTTTGCCGGAAAAGAAAGCAGAAAAGAAAGGCCTCATGGAAATACTTAAGGTGGTAAACAAGAAGCTTCCTCTCAAGGCAACTTATCTATGTTCGCTGATAACCCGGGCTGATATCGTTATCATAGCTACTTTCCTGGTCTCATGGGCGGTAAAATTAGCTGACCAGTATAACATGACATCTGAGGCTGCAACCCTTAAGGGTTCCATTCCTATGATTGTTATGGGGTTATTTTCCTTGATTATTATGCCTGTCGTAGGCATTCTTATTGATAAATGGGGACGGGTACCCACTATTATTTTGTCTCTTTTTATGGGCGCTTTGGGGCTCATCCTCATCGGACTATCTCCGAATCCTTTCTCAGGACTGATTTTCCCGGCAGTTATTCTGGCAGGCTTTGGGATGGCCGGGGGCATTGTGGGTGCAAACACCCTGGCAGTAGATGCTTCGCCAAAGGGATTAGTAGGATCGGTGCTGGGTGGGCTTAATACCATGCAGCCTATCGGGGTTCTGTTCTTTATGGGCATCGGTGGCTACCTTTTTGATACATTTGGTCCTGGCTGGGCATTTGGCTTAAAAGGTGCGGCTACCCTGGTTCTGGGGATATGGATGGTTACGGCTAAGGGGCGCATCATGGAAGAGCTTAAAGAGGCTACATCGCTTGACAACCTTACCTTCACCATGGAATGGGAAGATGAGGCAAAGAAGAGGCTGGAGAAGGTGCCGGCGGCTTTCAGGGAAGCGGCTGTTTCAGGTGCCGAGGAATATGCAAGAAAACACTCCTATGATAAAATAACGCCGGCTGTAATGGAGGAATACAGAAAAGAGCTAGGAATGTAGAGAGAATACGAAAGACAGAATTAAAGCGTCAGAAGAAATGGGATATGCGATCTGGGATGTGTGATTGTAAATAACCTTTTATCTCATATCGCAAATCTCACATCATGGAGCATTTTTCAGATTTAGGATTTTAATAAACGTGTGTAAAATAGACTGGGCCGGATTCATAACTCCGGCTCTTCTCTTTTCAGTTTTTCGATTTCATTTATTATTGAAGTTGCTTGAGGAAAATTTGGTTCTATCTCTAAAGCCCTCTCGAAATGGTAGAGGGCTTTTTTAGTATCCTTTTTCTGGTAGAGGTAGATAATAGCCAGGTTCAAATGGGGAATAGCAAGATCTGGGTTGATATCTAGTGTTTCTTTAAATGTCTCTATTGCCTGATCGTACTGCCCTTTTCCCCTGTACGCATTTCCCAGGTTATTCGTAGCTTCTACAAAATATGGTTTTATTCGTAAAGCTTCCTTAAGTTCATCTATGGCATAGTTATATAACCCTTTATTGTTGTAAACTGCTCCCAGATTGCAGTGAACCTCTGCGAAATCTGGTTTTAATACTAATACTTGCTTAAATTCTTCTATAGCCTCATCGTAAAGCCCCTTATTCTTATACCAGACGCCCAGATTATTGTGAGCTTCCACATGATTAGGATTGATCTGCAATGCCTTGCTGAAGTGTTCTTTCGCCTGCTCAAGCTGACCTTTCTTCTGATAAACGATGCCCAGATTACTGTGGGCTTCGGCATAGTCAGGTTTTCTTTTTAAAATATTTTTAAAGATTTTGATAGCAATGTTATAATCTCCCCTTCTCTCATATATGGTAGCCAGATTGTTTGCCGCTTCAAGATTATGTTTTCTAAGCTTTAAGGATCTAAAAAATGACTGATAAGCCTGGTTATATAAACTCTGTTCTTTGTAAACTAACCCTATATTGTTATATGCATCAGCGTACTCCGGCTTTATCTCCAAAGCTGCCTCAAGATGAGCCCTTGCCTCTTTATGCTTTTTAATTTTCAGGTACTCAACACCAAGATTGTTCTGTGCGCGGGCACAACGGGGAACTCTCTTCACGGTCGTGTTCCAGAGTGTCATTCCATCCCTCCAATCTTTATTACGATCAATGATTCTAATAGAAAAGAGCATAACGATAACAATGAGGGAGGACAAGATAAGCGCAGAATACCTTTTATCTTCTAATAGTGAAGTAAAAAGAATAGCAGCTATAAGGCAAAACCCATAAGAAGGAAGATAGAGGTAGTGTTCTGCCAGCAACTCATGATGGGGAATGATGTGGCATACGGGAAGTAAGGTAATAAAAAACCAGATTCCACCAAATGCCATCAATTTATTACTGGTGAGCATTTTCAGAAAAGAGAGGAGAATCAAGAAAAGCAATATAAGTGAGGAAAGAACAGGCCAGTCCAAAAATGATGAAGCAAGTGGAAAGGCATCATAGGAATAATCTGCTACGAGGTTTACAGGGAATAAAAGCAGCTTTATGTAGTGGATTATAATTTTTCCTACGGTAAGAAAAGTAATCAGGATGCTGTTACCATAATATTCTCCCTGATGAGATGGGGAGTTAATAAAGATTTTATAGTAGATAAAGGCCAGTGCGCCTATGAAAAAGATACCATAGAAATATTTGTGTTGTATCCATATCTTCTGTAAGGCTTTTACTATCTCTCTTACAGGGTTTGTTTCAGATTTCTTTCTTTCTTCTGGTAGATTTTTTGTTAAATCGTAGATGAAAAAGATTGCTGGCAGAGTGACGCCCATTTCCTTAGAACCGATACTTAAAATATATGTAGCCATAGAAAGGAGCATAAAGGTTAATCGTTGTGTCTGCCTGTAATTAAGAAATGTGTAAAATCCGATCAGATAAAATAGAGTGAATAGAATATCTCTCCTTCCAGCCATGTAGGTAACAGAATCAGTATGAACTGGGTGAACTGCGAAAAGGATGGCTGCAAAAAATGCAGTAACTCTATTTCCCAGAAGGGCAAGTGTTATGAGGTAAACCAGAAAACAGTTAATTGTGTGATAAACTATGTTTGATATGTGGTAGCTTAAGGGGTTAAGTCTGGAAAAGTAATAATCAATGGCATAGGATAATGTCCTGACAGGTCTGTATGCATCTTCTCCTGCAATAACACTAATAATGTCATTGATGTTTTTTAAGGAGGGAAAGTTTTCATTGCCTTGGATTAAAGGAAGGTCATCAAAAACAAAATCGTTATTGAGTGTGTTGAAATAAGTAATACAGGGAAGGATAGATAGGATGAGAAAAGGGAGGATAGTGTAAAATATTTTTCTAGAAAGCATTATTTTATACGTAGGTACAAAGCAAAAAACCCACCTTATCAGGCAGGTTTTTTGTAAAGCGGATTAAATGTCATTTGATTGGCTAATTTATGCTTAAACTGTATTTAGCAGGGTTTTCAGAAGTTACTGCTGGAGAGAAAATAAAAACTCCTCCTGTAACTATAGCATAACTCACACTTCTACCAATATCAATCGTAGCTTTTATGCCCGAATTAGGGACAGGACCAAAGGCAAAATCACCCCAGTTACTTCCTCCAGTTCCCATTAACCCTACCCATGCTAATCCTATCGCATCTTTTGGACCGCTTACACTTATCGTAGCTGAAAGCGTTGAATGATTAACAGTTAGTACTCCTACAGTGTGAACACCAAAAGGAACTGCACTACTTGTACCGCTGGATAAACTTTGACCATCAAGTAATACCATATAATCAAAAGTCTGCAAAGGGTTTATATCCCCAACTTCCCCGGCTTTTGCATAATTCACATGGATTAAAAGTGCAAGAGTAATAAACAAGCTTAAAAACAGTGATGCCCCTTTTGACCTTTGAAAACCTTTCATAATACCCTCCTTTTTTTTGTGAAAAGTTAAAATAACTAAATGCTTTGATATCATGTTCTACCAGTATTTAAAAACTTTGTCAAATAAAAAATGAATTTTTTTATTTTTTTAAATGACTACTTACTTTAGTCCGAAAGATAGAAATAAGGTTAACAATTTTAATGGGATAGGTTGAGAATAGGCAAAAGATAATGATCGTATATGTTACTCTGAAAACTTGCCTTAAAATGGCAACTTATTTGTTGTGCTAGCAGATTAACGAGAATAAATTAGGAGTTAACCCAATAGTTATTTTTTATATCCTAATGATTATTATTGCCTTTGCGATCAAGGCATCTTCCGCGGTGAATTATTGAATTTGCATTTTAATCTTTACTTTCCCAGTACTGGTATATTCCAAACTTTTCATCCGGGAGATTGGGATTAAAATAAATTGCGCTGGTGGGTGTTATTCTGACAATATCAAAACGGAGCACTGCCCGTTTTGGGGTAACCCTAACTGGCTTATATTTTTCCAGAAGCTTTTCAAACTGCGGATCGCTCGGAGGGATAACTTCAGCGTTTCCTTTTATCTGAACACTTAGCCACTCTTTCTTTAAATTTTTATTTTGTTTTGCCTCATCAAGTGTCCAGCCTTTGAAATGGACAGCGCAGACCCGTGGGTTTTTCTTGATGTGCATTAGTTTTTCTGTACCTTTTTCACAAAGTACATACAAACATTTTTCACCCCTGTCTAAAACCATATCAACCGTAGTTGCGGTTGGCTCATTATTGTAAACTGTTGTAAGTACAAACCGCTCGCGCCCTGGCAAAAAAGCCTCAATTCTTTTCCAAACTTTATCATTGGGCAGTTGTGGGTAATTCAGCGTAAACATCCTTGTTGATGAAGTTATAGCATCAAAAGTTACCTGATGGCATTCTACACAAACCATTCCACGTGCATACTCGGGGTGATTTTTTGTTAAAATCTGATCTGCCTTGATAGGAGCCCCTTCCACTACAGTGGTCTCAATTCCCATCTCTCCAGCCCCCAGCTTAATCTCTTTTCGTTTAGCTTTGTCTTCTTCTGCCTGAATGTTACCAAAGGTGATGAGGACTATTACACTTGATAAAATCACAGCCAACACAAAAATTCCCCTTTTCATACTTATTCCCTCACGTTTTAAAAATTATGTTGAATACCCGTATCTCTGCTGAAGAAGTGTTTACTATAGCTCTATATCAGGAGCACCATAGAGCTTAACTAATCTAGCGAGGACATCATAGAGTATTTTCAACTTTTCTGATCTGTTTTTTTATTTCAGAAAATGCGTTATCTTTTGTTGTTTTCATCTGAGTTTATTAGGTATGCCTATTATCACACATAGTAAATGTCAAGATCTTTTTTTTAATTGATGGGATTGCACCACTACCTCTGAGGCTGTGGTAGTGGTGCAATAAAAGATTTTACCGTGATAGTAATTTAAATAAAATGCATCTCCCTGAAAGGTATCAGAAAGGGGGGTATATCAGAGGAGGTGTGAAAAAGTTATGGCTTGTGATATTTAATTGTAGTATAATATAATCTAGCCATTTTGCTCAACTCCCAATAAGATCAGCTGATGAGAACATTGTCCCTGACGGAAATAGAAGAGGGCATTTCAGACTTAAAGAAAAAACCAGATTGTACACACTGGAGTTTTTTAATGAACTTGGAGGTAAAAACCATGCATAAAATGATGGAAAGTAAAAGTGCAGGAGCTATTATAGTAGGGCTTTTAGCTTTTCTGGTAAGTTGCTGTTTTACCAGCCTATCACTTGCTCAGGATAAACCAGAATCCTCTCCCTGTCCGAAACCTTACATAAAACTGATCAAGCCAAGATTGGCTAAAATTGGCCAGCAGGTAATTATTAGAGGTCACAGATTTGGGGAAGAAAAAGTACAAGGATGTGAAGTAATTTTCCCGCCGGGGTTAAGTGGTAAGATTATCTTTTGGAGAGTAAACAAAATTAAAGTAGAAGTCCCACCTAGAGCAAAGACAGGCAAAGTTGTAGTGAAGACTAAGTGCGCGGAAAGTATTGGTGAGTTTTTTAAGGTAGAAGAATGAGGTTTCAGGGTAATATTAAAAGTATGTTTTTAGGTTTTCAAGGTATCCTCTAACAGATGTTCTCTGAGCATTTTATCGGCTATTTCCTGACCACTGACATTATATTTTCCAGAAGCTATTTTCTCTCTTAAAATAGCTATCTTTCCTTCCCTGATGTCCGGGGTTTTTCGGAGAATCTCTCTTATCCTATTAAGATCATTAGCTTTTCTGGATAGTTCCACCTTTTCTTCTGCTATCTTTTCGTTTTTAAGATTATTTGCTTCAAGGTGGATAATTTTCCGCTGATCAAGTGTTTTCTTAATATAGTTTGTGGAGTCTTGTGTTGGTTTGTCTTCAGAAATCTTCATTTTTTCAACCTTTCATAAGTTTCTCTAAAGGAGTATTCATTCTACCATACATTTATTAAAAAATCAAGTAAATGAGGTTCCCCTCAGCAGTTCCGCAACTTAACATATTTTACGCAACAGATTAAGCAAAAAGAGTAG
>CAZOKO010000016.1:0-35183 GCA_964580455.1 uncultured Thermodesulfobacteriota bacterium
ATATGTGGGTCTTTCATCATAAAAACATATTAAGTAGGAGAGTACTATGGCAAAACTCTACGATCTTATAGTAGTCGGTGCAGGCCCGGCAGGGCTCATGGCTTCCAGGGTTGCAGCTGAAAATGGTCTTTCCGTAGCACTCCTTGAGAGGAAGAAAAATATTACCGCAATAAAGAGGTCATGTGCGACCATGTTTGCCATTGAAGATGATTATCTGTTTGGTGAACGGATGTATTTCAACTCTGAACAAAAAAGGTTTATTTTCCCCATAAACGGCTTTAACGTAACCTATGATGGTCCACACAAGAATTTTTATGGACAGATGCTCTACGCTCCCGATGGTAAAGAATTTATCGAGATAGGTGATTATGAAGAGAACTTAAAGAAAGGTGATGATGGACGCCTTTCTGTGGTCTATGACAAAGAAACACTCTTAAAAGGCATGCTCAAAGATGCTGAAGCGATGGGGGCTGAAATATTCTCCGGGACGAATGTTAACGATATTAAAAAGAACCATGAATCACTAACGGTAACCACGAGCAGTGGTGATACTTTTGAAGGAACCTTTGTGATTGCGTCAGATGGATTAAATTCCCGTATTGCCGATCTTTTGGAGATGAATAAGAAGAGAGTATTATACGGTACAGTCAAAACAATCTCCTACGCGGTAACCGGGGTGTCCCTACCCTCCCCTTTTACCTATAAAATGACTAACATATTTGAAAAAAAATACGGTCTGCCCCTCACTTACGGCATCGTTCCTAAAGCTGTGGGGGACGACACATTCTGGTATTTTATTGGCGGTCCGGCAGATGAGAGAATTAACTATGAAGAGGAACTTCACGCATTCATGAAAGAAGGCCCATTTTCCTCCTGGTTCAAAAAGGCTAAATTGGGTGAAAGGCATAGCGCTGTCTTAAACTTCCTGTCTCCTGTCGAAGACCCTTATTGTGATAATGTCCTTGTTATCGGAGATGCAGCCTGGACAATAGAGGCAGAAATTACTGGCGCCATCATGTGCGGCTGGAAAGCAGCCAATGCAGTTACATTAGCCTTTAGAGATAATAAATTAAATAGAGAAGGGGTTGAAATCTATCTCACCTGGTGGAAGGAGTCATTTCTGCACTATGACTACCAGGGATATTTAAGAAGCCTTGCTATGCTTTATGTACTCAACGAAGATGACGTAAGCTTCGTGTACAGCCTGCTGGACAAACCACTTCCCTGCACTCTTAACCCACATAAATTGCAGGAATTAATGAATACTGCCATATTTGATAAATTACCTACGATACAGGCTGAGCAGCCTGAAATACTTGAGAAATTTCAAAGGATTGCAACAGAACCCCTAGAAGAGTTGTTAAAAGCACTAAAAGGGTAATGCTCTGGAATCAACCTCTCTTTGATGCATAAAATTCTTATATTCTTTTTTAGCATTCCAGTCTTTACTTCCCCTGGTCAACTGTGAATGTCTCCTGTAAATTCATCCTGTGAAGGGATTCCATCTTCCGAAAGAGTTCGGGTTTCTCTTTTCGGATATGTTTTTCAAGACGGAAGATAGCAAGAAGGGTGATTTGATTAATCTATAAGCAAGTGGGAAAGGGCTCCGCAGAGCCAGTAGATAGATGCTCCGTAAAGAAGATATTCTCCTTTAATCCTGTAATTCATTTTATTCATCATATAAGCAGTGTATAAAGTAATCGCTATCACCAGCGTTTTAGTAATCAACAAACCTGGTAATGGTCCCAGGTGTCTTACTATCTCTCTTAAAACAGGATTTCCCTCAATTTCAACTCCATACTTTGATATACTCTCCAGAGTTAAAACAGTATCCTCTATACCACTTTCTATCAGTAGGATAGCGGAAATTCTGAAACCTTTTATTTTATTTATGTAATTCCTTAATCTATCCAACCAGGTCATCGTTCTTGCAGTTCAACTATTTTTAGTGTATTTTATTCATATTAACTATTCCTCCCATATCAGCAATTTGAATACCATTTTTAAATTAAACAATATAATTTATCACTTATCTTCATAACTACTCGTAATTAAAGAACATAATTCATCTGACATGAAAAGAATACAAAAAATGCTAATACTAATAAACCGTTATAACAGTTCCATTAAGTGCATAAACCGTTATATATCGCAAAGTAGTATAAATAACAATATATTATTAATGTACAATATGGTACATTATTCCATATAATAGCAATAACCATGGAGTTCACGAAATAACACGAAGAAAGATTATTTTTATAGAACTTTTACCTTGACATTACCCATTACCCTTTATATTTTGATATACTAATGCTCAACGTTCTTAAACCCAAATAATGCATTTAAAACCACAGAGAACGCAGAGGTTAATTTAGCAAAAATAAAAACATATTGAAATTCATTCTTTTATCTCTATTTTTTAAATTTGAGGGGGTTTCTGGCTAAAAGTTTTTTATTAAAATGTACACAGAGATTTACTATAAAAAAGGTGTAATTCATTGATTTGAGAAGGAATTTCTCAGTGTACTCTGTGGTGAATTGCAAAATCTGGGTTAAAAGAAGCACAACTAGTAATTGCTTAAAATCCTGTAGATTTCAGGCAATCCAGAGGACTCTTTCTGGATTCCTACTGGAGTTTATCCCGTACTTGATGCGGGGCAGGAATGACAGTTTTTTTTATGCTTTGCAATCTGCATTTTTCATCGTCTGTTCAGAATTACGCAGATTTTTGAACAGATACCACAATTATAAACTGAAAGGGGTTTTATGAAATATGGCGCTATGAATCTTCCGACAAAGCCGATTGTGGATGAGATAGAGACATTGGGGAAGCTGGGATTTGATTACATTGAACTCACTATCGATGCCCCCGAAGCCACACCAGAAAAAATCCAAAAAAACATAGACAGAATAAAAGAGGTTCTCTCTACCCACCAATTAGAAGTTATGGGACATCTCCCTACTTTCATAAGTATTGCTGATTTATATGAGAGCATAAGAAAGGCTTCTATTGATGAGAATTTCAAGGCACTTGAGGCAGGTGCAGAACTGGGCATAAAGAAGTTTGTCATACATCCGGGTGCTATTCGAGGCATAGGAAAACAGGTAAAGGATAAAGCAAACAAATATGCAGAGGACAGTCTCTCCACCATATTTAAAAAAGCCAATGAATTAAATGTAACTCTTTGCATAGAAAACATGTTCCCTGAAGTTCATGCTCCGACTGAACCCCATGAATTTGAGAAATTCTTCCAGAAATACCCCGAACTCAGGTTTACCCTCGACATTGCCCATGCCCATATAGGCACAAAGAAAAACAGGTCGCCCGAGTTCATCAGACGATATGCCGATAAACTCTCTCATCTTCACATCAGTGATAATTATGGTAGAGATGATAGTCATCTTCCTGTTGGTGCAGGTATGATCTTCTTCTGGAGAATATTCAAAGAAATTAAAATGACTGGTTATGATGAAACCATGACACTTGAGGTATTTTCCCGAGACAGAGATTATTTAAAGATAAGCAGGGACAAAATAGCGCAAATGTGGGAAAATGCGTGATGTTTATGAATTGTGAGATTGAGTAATTCAGAAATTGCTATTTCAGAAAGTTAGTAAATTCTTCAATTCCTGAATCCCTAAGTTTCTGATAATTTGTTTCTTATTTATTTCGGATGAGGTGTTCCTTGAGTGAAATACTCTCTAAAACAGGAATTGTGGTAAAGTTCTCACAAAACGAAACCCATTAAAGGAGAGCTTTATGATAATCATAAACCGCTTTGTTTTATTTTCTATTTGCTTTCTCATTATCTTTACCCTCCCTCCTTCTCAACTGGCAGGAGCTTTCGAAACAGTTGATCTACCGGTAGAAAGATATGTCCTTTTGCCCGGGAAACATCTCGCCAACATTTTGCGTGATAAATATAACATACCTGATCATCTCATATTTAATGAGTATCTCAATCTCATAAAAGAGATTAATCCTGATGTTAAGGATCTCAACAACATCGAAGATAATAAGATACTTCTTATCCCCCTCAACCTCCCCCCTAAAAACAAGAAATATAGAATACTCATCAAGGAATCAGGAGAAATCGTTAGAGACACACCAGAAATCAAAGTGCAAAAAAAGCTACCGACTCCCGCTATTTCAAAACCTGAAAAGAAATTAACCGTAGAAAATGTAAACCTTAATAGAATTCTAAAATATGGACTGACTCCCCTTATAGATGAATCTGGTGGAACTTTACAGCTTGAGGGAACTCACGATTTCCCGGATTTTGAAGGGAGTCAATTGTCACTCGACACTGCTGCTTACCCTATAATCAAATTTGAAAATAATGCTACTATCATTGTAGATTACCAAAGCCGTCTGCCTGTTGAGATAAAAGAGGTTATTCAATCAAATTGGGATAATTATAAGATTTTTCCTTCAGGGAAGGGTCAGGAACTGGAATCAGTACTGGATCAGCTCATAAAAGAGATGAGTTTTTACAAAGTAGTTAAACAGGGTGAGCCTTTGATTAGAGGACATGACGTACTTGTAAAAACGATGGGGGACTGGCTGGTATATCCTGATATTTCAACGAATAAGGTGCTTGTTATCAATGTAATTCATACACCAGAGCAGAAAGCACTTACACCAATCAGGAACTATCTGGAAGGACTTGCGGTAAAGCTGGTTGATATTGATATTTTTGAAGAAAGCGAAGAAGATATTCTCTCAACTGGACAAGACTCAGAAGAAGTTACTGCTTCACCAGAGATTTCAAAGATCGACTTCACTGATAAGCTGGCTTTTATTGATACCCTTCTGGAACTGGCTGGACAAGACTGCTCACAAAATATGCCAATTTCAGTTTATAGCAGAGAAAATTCCGGTTTGGCTTTGAATGTAACAATAGATAGAACCTTCGTTAAAAATGGGAAGAAACACCTCATCTATTTGAAAAATAAATCTCCAAAACTACTGGGCATACTAAAAAAACAGGGGTTCCCACTTTTGAAGCTTACAGCCGATCAGGACTCAGTAACTACTATTAAAAAACTCTTTGATTTTTTAAAGGTAAGTTATCAATCTCCCATTATTAGTTTTTCTGCATCCAAGTCTGACAAAGAAAGTAATATATGGATTAACATCCCAGGGCTTTTCTTTGAAACTGAGGGGGAAAAGTTTCTTCTAACCCACATCAGACTACATCCAGCTCTCATCAGTTTTTTAGAAGAAAAAGGTGTACAGCCTACAATCTATGAATAGGGGAAGGGATAAAACGATTTTGGAATTCGGATTGCGTATTTTGGATTGCGTTCCTTCGCCTGCCCCGTTAGAAAGATTATGGGGAGCTTATATACAACGCTCTTTAACTAAATTGTTTCAAACATATTTATACCCTTTTAATAGTCTAACGGGGTAAACTTCGTGTTTAAATTATGACAGATCGGGAAAAATTATTAAGTGGGGAAATTATTAATCCCCAAACCATAAGTGAAAACATATCACTGGTTGAACTGTTAGACAGAACGTTTCTTTCTTATAATGCGGGTCGCTTAAGAGAGGCCTGTCAGATTTATACCCGTAAGATATTACAGGGAAACGTAACCATCGGCATATCACTGGCTGGAGCCCTTACCCCCGCTGGCTTAGGCAACTCCTGTCTGGTTCCCCTTATGGAAAAAGGATTTATAGACTGGATAGTAGCAACTGGTGCAAACTTATATCATGATATCCATTTCGCACTCGGATTAAAACTTAATCAGGGGAAACCTTATTTTGACGATGCCTTTCTCAAACAGGAGGGAGTGGTAAGAATCTATGATATAGTCTTTGATTACCAGGTGCTTTCAAAGACAGATGACTTTTTGAAAAACGTTTTTTCTAATGAAGATTTTCAAAAGGATATGGGCACAGCAGAAGTTCACTATCTGCTAGGGAAATATTTAAACCAGGAAGAGGAGGAACGAGAAACAAAGGGCAGAAGTATTCTGGCATCTGCCTATCGCCTGGCAATCCCTGTTTATTCCCCTTCACCTGGTGACAGCTCCATCGGAATGAATGTTGCGGCTTTAGCACTAAAAGGGAATAGATTAAAATTCGATGTCAACCTGGATGTAAACGAGACTGCCGCTATTGTTTACAATGCCAAGCAGGATGGAGGAAAAAGCGGTGTAATCATTATAGGTGGAGGATCACCTAAAAACTTCCTTCTGCAGACAGAACCACAGATACAGGAAGTTCTTGGACTCAGCGAAACAGGTCACGATTACTTTATTCAAATAACTGACGCACGACCTGATACAGGGGGGCTTTCTGGTGCTACCCCCAGTGAGGCAATCAGCTGGGGGAAAGTCAATCCCGAAGGATTACCTGATACAGTAGTTGCTTATCTTGATTCTACCATTGCCCTTCCCATTATTACCGCCTATTCACTTAATAAAAGCACCACAAGGGAACAGAAAAGGCTCTACGAAAAAAGAGCCGGTTTGCTAGAAACTCTTAAGAAAGACTATCTTAAAACAGATTGATCTAACTTAGCTTAGTTTTGCTAAAGTTATAGATTTTTCGAGACATTTTTCAGCCTATGAAGTATGGATGCACCATTATTATTTTCCTTTTGACTCCTATCCATGTACTTTCTCAAGATTATCAGAAGATAAGCACACATTACTTTGATTTCTTTTTTGCTGATTATGACAGGAAGGTTGTTATGCTTCTGGCAAGTGAGTCCGATACGATTGCCGAAGAAGTTATGTCTGATTTAGGAGTGGAATCTAAAAAGAAGATTAAAGTTTATATTACGAAAGGGAGTGAATTCCAGAAGTTACAGCCGTACCGAAACGTTTTGCCCGACTGGGTTTTAGGGGTTGCATATCACAAATTATCTCTGATCATACTAAAATCACCCGGTGCAGTCAGGAGAGGACGTTACGACCTTAAGCAAACGTTCATTCATGAACTGACTCATATTCTTTTGGCTTCAACTTTCAGAAGTGATGAGCATATCCCGAGATGGCTCAACGAAGGTGTGGCAATGTATATATCTCGGGAATGGAGCTTTAACAGAATATCCACCATAACCCAGGCCGTCCTTACTGATTCTCTCTTACCGCTTTCTGAGATTACCCGCACTTTTCCCAGGAAGAGGAAAGATGTTGAACTGGCTTACTGCCAGAGCTTTTATCTCATATCATTCATGATTGCAAAATATGGGAGAGAAAAGTTCCAAAACTTTATTCAGTACTACAGTAAGGAAAGAATGCTAGAAGAGGCCTTACTTAAGATATATGGTATCAACCTGAACCGATTAGAAAAAAGCTGGCACAGTTATCTAAAAATGAAATTCAGCTGGATTCCTATCATAACCAGCACAAGTACCCTTTGGTTTTTAATCACCTTGATTTTCCTGTGCGGTTATATTAGAAAAAAGCGTAAGGCAGGATTGACATTAAAAGAGTGGGAAGAAGAAGGACTCTGAGGTACATTCTATGAATTCACTGGAAAGACCTGATATGGCTCCCTATGCAGCTAAGAGTCATCTCTCAAAAGGAAGGAAATACAGAGAAGAGTTCAAAGATGATCGCCCTGCATTTGAACGGGACAGGGACCGTATCATTCATTCCTCTGCTTTCAGAAGACTTGAATACAAAACGCAGGTATTTGTTAACCATGAGGGGGATTACTTCCGCACCCGCTTGACTCACTCTCTGGAGGTAGCTCAAATCGCCAAGGGCATAGCAAGAAGATTGAAACTGAACGAAGAACTGACCGAATCACTTGCCCTGGCTCATGATCTGGGACACACCCCCTTTGGTCATTCTGGAGAGAAAGCACTAAACAGGATGATGGAAAATATGGGTGGTTTCGAACACAATCTGCAGAGCCTAAGGGTAGTTGAAGTTCTGGAGGATAAGTATCCCGGATTTAAAGGGTTAAATTTAACATGGGAAACCAGGGAAGGTATCGCCAAACATTCTTCCAGCTGTGATAATCCAAGCTATGCTCACCTCGATGAGTATCACCCTGAAACTGTCCCAACCCTTGAGGCACAGATTATCAATCTTGCTGACGAGATCGCATACAATAACCACGATATTGATGATGCCCTGGAGGCCGGGTTCACCTCCTTTGAGAAACTGAGAGGGGTTGAGCTTTTTGAAGAGATGATGAGTAGAGTGGGGGAAAAACACCCTGGAATTTCAGAGCATAAAAAGAAATATCAGACTATAAGCACCCTGATAGGTTATCTCATGAATGATGTAGTAAGCTATTCCTCGGAGAACATTAAACGGGAAAATGTTGAAATCTTCGAAGATGTTAAATCTGTAAACAAAATATTGATTTCCTACTCACCTCAGTTAGAGGAGCAATCAGCAAAACTCAAGGATTTTCTCCAGGAAAATGTATATCAACACTATAAAGTAGAAAGAATGCGGGTTAAGGCAGAACGTTATGTTACTCTCCTTTTTACAACCTTTAAAGATAACCCCACTTTACTTCCTCAAAAATACAGAGAGCGGATTGAGAGTGAGCCGAAAGAGAGAGTGATATGTGATTACATTGCCGGTATGACAGACAGGTATGCCCTTGATGAATACAAAAAACTTTTCGAGCCATACGAAAGGTTATAGAAGCACTAAGAAACTTTATTTCGGATCTTGGATTTTTAATTCCAAAATCCGCATTCATTTAATCCATCATCAAGTCACTAATGCAAGGAATAAGAATCACCTTTAGAACTGTAGAAATACTTTTCACCCATGCTATTCTTAATCTCTCCTCCATGCAAAATTCCAGTATCTACCAGTTCTTTTATATCACCAGGGTATTCTCCCTTTTCCCAAAAATAAATCTGCAAAGCATTCTTGACCTTTAACAACCGATTGTGTTCAAGAAAAGTGCGGGTAGTAACATGAGAATCTAGATTACTTAGAAACATGCTGCAAGTAGACTTTATATCAGGAGGAGATAAATATGTGATGACAATTATGAGCATAACCAGAATAGCATAACCGCCTGCAATCATCACATGCTCTCCAGCTATATATTTTCTTATTTTATTATCAGCAGTTACTCTCTTTTCTTTAATTACTACTTCAATATAACCAGCTGACATAAGTGTCATTAAACATTTTGAAGCATTATACTTACCGAGCAGGGATTTATCTGCAATATCTTGAACATTGTTCTGTCCATCCACCAGATTATATGTCTCAGCCTCCTCTTTAGACATTTCTTCCTGTACAATACTATCTTCTTCACCATTTAATATTCTGTCCGTTTTTTCAAAAATCATATCTATGGAACGGATATTTTTCCTGACATTTGGCCATTCATCTATCATACGAAGAACATCAAGAAGAATATGCTCCAGAGCCAAAGGCGTATATATTTTTTCATTAAAATCAACCGATTTAGGATGAAAGGAATAACTTCCTTCACTCCACTGGAATAGCTCAGAAAAGGTATCATAGATCTGGATATGAATTATCTGGTTAAGTATCTCTTTGCTTAAAACCTTAAGATCCACTAGAATTTCGCCCAGTTGCTGAAATTTTTCTTCCTGAATTTCTAATGCCCGCTTCAATTCTGCATTGCTTATAAGTTCAGACTTTACCAACTTCCTTCCCAGAAGGTCGTCTTCAATTTCCGACACAGGATGTGCGCTGAGAATCATCCCATTCCAGAAAACAACCTCAACACTCTCCTTACCTCTCTCAACAACAAGGAAACCTGTTTTTTGCTGTTGACTTATTAATTGAAGGATATCTGCTACACCAAAATCTACTATCTTTCCTTCTAAAGCCATAAAAAACTCGCTCCCCCTCCCACCAAGGGGAGGGACATTCATTTTTACAACATTATCATTTCTGTTGTCTTCGTAAAAAGTCAAGAATCAAGTCACTCCCGCGAAAGCGGGAGTCCATAACAACCTGAAACCACTGGATTCCTGCTTTCGCAGGAATGACAAAGGGGAGACAATTTGGACTTTTTGGAAAACAGTCATTTCTTAATCTGCAATTCTTTACGTGCCACCTTAATCAACGACAGAAACTGGGATAATCTTCCAGAGATACTAGCTAAATTAAAAATCGAGTAGAAATACAATATGCCCAGCAGGCTACATGCGACGACAATACCTCCATACGAACGAGCATGATTCAACAACCACGGGTTCACGACTATTCCATCCCAATAAATAAACTTAAACAAAAGTGAAAAGAAGAGTAATAATATCACCGATCCTTTCAAAGGAAAGCCTGCCCATATATGTCCTGCGCCCGGCAACAGCATAGAAAGAATTTTCCCTGTGGCGATGGACCGTTTGTGATATTTTTCTATCTGGATCATTTTCTCCTCTTTTCCCCTGGCACTGATACTGTAATCTCCCTTGCCTTTAAAAATACCTGCACAATGTTTGCAGAGGTAATTTTCATAGACCAGCCTTCTGCATTTCCTGCATACTGGAGTTCCGCAATATTCACAACTTAAGGCTAAACCTAACTCATTTCGATTGATGAAAATCAGGCATACAAACACTAAGAATATGAAAAAAACAATATACCAATAGCTAAAGGAAATCCCCTTAAAAAACCTGTTCCAGAGGTATGAACTAAAAAGATATTTCTCTTGAGTTGGTTTAAAGGTCTTTTCCCAGAAAACGCTTAAGGGAATGTTAGCATCAATCACCATACGATTCGCATTCACTGAATAGATCCTCGAATAGTAATCAATACGTTTTGCATCCAGTTCTTTGGCCTTATTAAAGCTCTCATCGCTTTCAGAAAACATATACCTTAAAAGATATGCACGACTAAGATTGTATTGTCCATCTACACCCGTTGGATTTATCTCCAGGCAACGTTTGTAGGTTTCAATAGCTAAATCTGTTTTTTCTGTTGTAAGCAAAACATTGCCAAGGTTACACAAAGCTCTATAGTAACCAGGGTCAATATCCAGAACTTTTTCATAGTATCTTTCTGATTCTTCATAGTCACCTTCTCTCTTCTTAATGAGCCCTAACGAAAACAAGGCATCAACGTCATTAGGATGATCTTCTGTCCAATCAATAAGTTTTCGTTCAGTTTCACCATCCCATGAATCTTCATTAACCTGGTATAACTGGTAAAAAACTCCCGAAGAGGATGTCACCACTGACCTGGAGATAAGTTGAATGAGAAAAGGGGATAAAAGCAGGAAGAAGGCATAAATGATAATAATCTGCTGTTCTCTTTTAGAATGGTAGATAAAAAGCAACATAAGCCAAAAAAAGAAGATTAAAAAGATACTAATGTGAAAAAAGAAAGGTAGCAAAAAGAGGAAAACCCCCCAAAGCACAAGAAGAACATGGGGGAAATATGATGGTAAAATGTGACTCGTATCATGGATAAGTAATTTAAAATACTTAGATACAGAAATGATTGAAAAAACTGCGATCACAAGGAGGAAGGCTACAAGAAAGAAGAGCAAAATATTGGCAAAGAGAAATACAGCGAAGGGATAACTGATAGCCGTGGCACAGAGTGATTTGAACCAACCTGCAATCACGGGAAATATAAAAAAACGGTTTTTTGCCCAATAAGCCTTTCCCAGATTCGTGTATACCGGAGGGTAGCCGGGGGCAAGCATCTGAGCATATTCACTATACTCAATAGCTTTTTTATAATCTCCCTGCCGAATAAACTTTTCGCTGTTCCTCAGTAAAAAGGCTGAAACATTCGATAAGTTTTTAATGCCACAATCAAGTTTATACTGATAAATTTTATCCAGTTCTTCATGATTAAGAGGAACTCGATCTTTTTTTACTAAAAGATCATCATGGGTAGTCGGATTAGCAGCATTTATTCCAATACAAACAGTCAAAAAGATAAATAGAGAAGAACACCTCCTGATTAATCCCGAAATCTTTACCACGAGCCCTTTTCTCTTTTTTGCAAGTGAAATTTAATTCTGCTTTTACACTGCTGGTCAATCGTATGTCTCTATTCTTTTGGTTTTAGAACGAAGTCCTCAAAACTAACTGCCAGATTAACATTGAATTCCTGGTCGCTCTCTCTGATTTTCATAATCAAAGGAACTCTAATCTCTGTAGAGGAAATTTTCCCAGGCTGACCACAGGCTACAATTTCCAATCCTTGTTCACCCTGTCCTGTACCTGCTTCGTCAGGAACACTGATTGCTCCCTCCTCTATCGCCGGTTCTACAACAGGTGATGGTCCATCCATGCACTCTAATTCTTTCTCACCGATTTTTTCTTCCTCTGCTCCTTCTGTTGCGAGACTAATCTTACAAATAGGACATTGTTTAACATTTGACTTAAATTTTAATGAACACCTCGGACAGGTTTTCTTAACCTCTTTCACTTCTAAATCTTCAAGTTTAGCAATTTCATCTGGTAAAGAATCATCAACATTTCCTATACTTTCCTCTTCCTTCAAATCCATTACTGAAGCGGGTATTTCCAACTCTATTTTCGGTTCATCTTTCAATATGTCTTCCTTGAACTCCCCTTGAGCTTCATTTTCAGGAGGTTCAGCCTTTATTAATTGCTCACCTGCTGTTTTTTCTCCTGAAAGATCACTGACTGCCAGAGGCTTATCCTGCTCTTCGGGAAGAGGCTCTTCCTTGCTTATCATCTCCTGGACACCTTCTACTTCTTCCTTCTCCACCTGCCCGAATCCTTCTTCTATTTTCAGTTCTTCTCGCGTAACTTCTTCCAGGTGATCTGAAGGTTCTGTTACCCCTTCTGCTTTTTCTTCCTGTAAAGGTTTTTGTACATCACCAACAGCTTCCTGCCTCTCCTCAGTTTCAACTAAGGTTAATTTAGGCAGTTGACTTATCGCTTTCTCAACATCAACCTTATCACTTTCTTTGATTTCAGCAGAATTTGCTGTTTTTGACTTATCTTGAATCTGTTTGAGAACCATTTTGCAGCAGACAGTAAGAGTTTCCATAACCCCCTTGCCATTGATAGCAGTTGCAACAAAAGAAGGAGCATCAAGGACATTCAACTGACTACCCAATTCCTCTATTGAAAAAATATTATCTAAATCTCTTTTATTGTACTGAATTACAAAAGGGGTTGACTCCAACCCTTTATTATAATATTTCAAATTATCTTTTAGGTCATTAAAACTTTCTACATTCACCTCCATTTTATCTTTTTGAGAATCAGCAACAAAGATAATTCCATCAACACCGGTCAAGACTGCCCTTCTGGTTAGGGTATAAAAGACCTGGCCAGGAACAGTATAAATGTGAAAACGGGTTTTAAATCCTTTAATGCTGTCCAATTCAATAGGCAGAAAATCAAAGAAGAGCGTTCTGTCATCTTTAGTTGCAAGTGAAACTAATTCTCCCCTCTGCCTGGGATTCATACTCATGTGAACAGATTGAAGATTAGTAGTCTTCCCGCATAGCGCCGGACCATAATAAACAATCTTTAGATCTATCTCTCTTTTCAAAGGATTGAATACAACCATAGCTTAATCCACCCTGATAATTATGTTTTATTGTACTCTATATTATTTAACTTCAGACAATTCCCTTTCTACTTCTCGAAAGCTATCATTTACTTTTTGAATCTGTTTTAACAGCTTCTTTGCCTTTCTCATCTTTCCTCTGGTTTTATACGCCATCGCCAATTCATATTGTAATTCAAGCCTCTTTAATTCAGAGATAATTTTGCTCCCTAATCCCTTTTTCAAATATTTAATTGCGTCATTGGTCAGGTTTTTCCGTCTACTGCAAATGGCCAGTCTCAGATAACAATCAGCACTCCTTTTAGGATCATCCAGGGCTTTCTTGAGTTCATCAATTGCTTCATCAAGACGACCCGTTTTTTGAAAAGCAGTACCCAGATTGTAATGAAACAGGAAACCATTATTTTCAGTCATCTCTGATTCGGCCTGCTGCATCTCCTTGAATATCTCATCAAAACCAGGTATGGTACCATCACCGCTCTCCCCCAAATCTTCCAGGATTTGAGGCATAGCTTCTATAGATATTTCTTCCTGGAGTGCAGATTCCAAATCAAAAAACCCCTCCTCATTCTGCTGTAAAAACTGCTTGGTTGATTCCTTGGCACCTGTAGCAGTATCAGACAACTCCCAGTTCCTGCCGCTGGCTCTTGCTTTCACGGTCTGCGGCTTAATCTTCCTCTTTGCATAGAAACTGGTAATTTTCTTCCTTAGATAAACACTCTCCGGATCAAGCCTGACCATTTTCTCCATGGTATCGATAGCTTCATCTTTCATTCCCCGGTTGTAATAGTATTTTGCTAATTTCTCGTAGGTCGCTATGGCATCACCCAAAAAACCTTCATTCAGATGAGTGTTCACCAGGGCTTGATATACATTAATCTGATCAGGACCAATCTGCAAAATCTGCTTATAAATAGCTGCAGCTATCTGCGATAAATTATTAGCCTCGTACGCCTCTGCAGCATATATATATTCTTCAATAGCCTTTTGTGTTTTTTCCATCTTCATTAGTACTTCGGCTATCCGCAGGTGTACTCTGATATCATCTGGGTGTTCCTCAGCATACCTGTAGTATTCACCCAGCTCGTTCAATAATTTCTTTCCTAAAGAAACACCAAAATCCAAACCGAATATTTTCATAGGATTCTCTCACTATGCTTTTTCTTTATTTCTCTCCAGTTTTTTTCTTTCCTCTTCCAGAGCTTGCTTTCCCGCTTCAATGGCCGCCAGTATTTCCTGTTTCTTATCTTCTGCAAGATATTTCCCCTCTTCAATCAGCTGACTAACTTTTGACCTGATATCTTCTACTAATTGAGCGAGAGTATCTTTAATCCCATCTTCCAGTTTTTGTGCTTTAATTATTGTCCTCTCGGCCTTTTCTCTCATCTCCTGCCTTGTGCGCTCCCCGGATTGAGGAGCATAAAGAAGGGCAACACCTGCTCCAATTAAACTCCCTGCTACGAACGAAGCAAAAGACGTACCAAAAGAACTACCATTATCCCTATATGCCATAATCCACCTCCTTGCATGTTTCTATTATGCATTATTTACTGATTTTTTATCTCTCTGCCATTATCAAAGAAGAATTTCACTCCTTTGGACAAACCTCTTATGAAGGCCGCTATGTCAACTATCGGCTCAGCAACTGCATCATGCAATAAGTTAACGGTAGCAACCCAGTTTTCAATAATACTATTCAGATTTTTATTAATATGATCAGCTGTATAATCAACCTTTTCAATCTGACACCGTGCAGTAGAACTAATTTGTCTTATGTCTTCAGTAATCTGTTCAAACGCAGATAAAACAGGATCAAGATCCTTCTCGATTTTATCCATGAGCTTCTCTGATTTAAATCTCACTCTTTTCACATCCTTTAAAGCGATGATCATCATGATGATAAGTGATACGACAGCAATGGTTATTATAATTATACATACATTAACAACCGTACCCATAAATACCTCCCTCTATCTGATATTTAAATATCGGATAAAATTAAAAAATCTTTAGTTTGAATAGAATATTTAATCTATATTACTTTTTAACTGTGATTATAATTAAAATTTATGTTATTTTATCTTAACCATTTCACGATGTCGAAGCTGTTTATCCAGGAAGAACTCTTTGGTGAATAGTTACGTTTTATTGTTGCAGAAATACAGCTATTTGTAAATAATAAAAAATATTACTTTATAAGAATCATTTTCTCTACTTAATCTATAAAAATCACTCTAAACAATAAAAAACCTTATGACTTATTCAGACAAAGAATATACTGTTTTAAAGTATGGCAAGCATTCAATAAACCTCCCTGCTACTTTCCCACACCCTTATAATATACTTAAACGCACCTTCCCCGAAGCAATTGTTAAAACCGAAGAATATATTAATAGCGTCCTTGACTCCCCTATCAACGCAAAACCCTTTAATAGTATTTTCAAAAAAGATAACAAGGTTGTTATTATTATATCTGACATTACCCGCTTTACTTCGAGCGAAATCTATCTCCCCATCATCATTGACAGGTTAAATCAAAAAGGAATTGATGATAAAAACATTACTATTATATGTGCCCTTGGTATACACAGGAAACAAACTGCAGAAGAACACAAAAAAATTGTGGGTGCACACATTTATAAACGCATTAAAATCATAGATCATGATGGGCTTGATAAAAACAATCTGACATTACTTGGTAAAACAAAAAGAGGAACTGCATTTGAAGTAAATAGTCTGGTGAATGAAGCTGATCAGGTTATCCTCACTGGAAGTATCCGTTTCCACTACTTTGCTGGTTTCGGCGGGGGAAGGAAAAGCATCCTCCCGGGAGTTGCTTCTTTTGACACCTGTGTTTCCAACCATCTTTTAGTACTAAACCCCAAAGATCAAGGTGGCAGACATCCCCTCGCACGAACAGGTATTTTAAAAGGCAACCCGGTACACGAAGACATGTCAGAAGCCTGTAACTACCTTCGATCTCTTTTCCTCTTTAACACCATCCTCTCACCTCAAAAGGAGCTTTTAAAAGCAGTAGCCGGGAATGTCCACACAGCATTCAATCATGGATGCCGTTTTCTAAGTGAAAACTTCAGCATACCTGTTAATCAAAAAGCAGAACTGTTAATTGTAAGCTGTGGAGGGTATCCATATGACATCAACTTCATTCAAGCCCATAAAGCTATGGATATGGCAGTTAATGTTCTAAAAGAAGGTGGAGTAATGATTCTTCTTGCGGAATGCTCACAGGGGTATGGCAATCCTCGTTTTCTAGAATGGTTTAACTACAATAATCCAGAAATATTTGAAAAAGCCTTAAGAAACAATTATGAAATTAACGGTCAAACAGCCTACGCCACTTTCTTGAAAGCCAGAAAGTATCATATCATCCTAATATCAGATTTAAACACAGAGGAAGTAAAAAGGGGTTCTCTTTTTCCAGCTACCACTATTGAAGAAGCTCTTGAAAGTGCTTATAGCTTGTTAGGACCAGAACCCCTGACCTACATCATTCCAGATGGGAGCAGCATTTTGACCTATGTGGCCTAATTAACATTTCTTTTTGACTTGATTATATCTGCGTGATGTGAGAATATACTTTTAGCTTTTTTTACATTTTATCAATATAACACTTACTCTATGGCAAATAGCTTCAAATCCAAACTAAACATCCTTTTATAAAAAGAAATGAAATTCTGTCCTAAATGCTCGTTAAAAATCAAGGGTAATGTTAATCAATGTCCCATCTGCAAGGTGGAGCTTTTATCCTGTGCCGAAGATGAAGAAGTAACATCCCGCCCCCCCATGGAAGATGAACAGGAACAGGCAAAGCGTGCGACGGATCATGCAGTTTCAACGGAAAGCAATACTCAAAACGCAGAGCCCCACGTTGATTCAAAGGAACCAACGCAGAAAAAGGCTGCCTATAAGACCGACACTACTGAAGATTATTCTGACTTGAATGGTAGAATAAAAAAGCTGGAAAATACTTTCAAAGAAATTAATGACAAACTTAGCACAAGTTTAAGTCAGGGTGATACTTTTAAGAGTACAGCGGTTGATTTAGAATCCAGGATAACCAGAGCAGATCGAGCTTTAGACGAAATAAAAAATACTTTAGGATCTCCCGGTGATCATAATAAAAATATAGAAAAAGAAGTTTCCAAGCTTACACTAAATATTAACCACATAATTAAAGATTTGGAAAATGTAAAAGATAAAATCACGAATCTGGAATTAAATCTTGAAAAATCCAGTTCATCATCTGAAGCAAGGCGTACCTCTGATGATTTTTCATCTGGGAAAGTCGAGATCTCGGACGATGGAATCAGGTTTCCTGAAAGGCTAGAAGACGATTTTGGAGAGGAACTTTCCTCTCAACCTGAACCAGAAAAGAAAAAGACCCTAAAGACCCTTATTATTACCATGCTCCTTTTGGTCGCTATTTCCTTCTCTTTCTGGTTCGGCTTTAACTACTTCAAATCACACAACCAGGAATCTCAAAAAGGACTCATTACTGAAAAAATAAAAATATCTCCTCTACTTAAGATAGATACAGAAGATGCCTTGCAAAAAATCACTGAAATTGAGCCAGCAACAAAAGCACAAACTGAAGAAACTCTATTAAAACCCAGGGGAACTGTAGAAAAACTATCTTTGGGAGAAAAACAAACACCCTCCACAGGCATGACCACAGAGGAACAACCTGCTCTTCCCAAGAAATCAAAAGTCAAAAAAACTGCTTCAAAAAAAGTTAGTGGGTACACAGTTAATGTCGGTTCCTTTAAGGATAAAAGTCGAGCTCTTTCTTTAACCAAAAGATTGAGAGACAAGGGCTATTCAGCAATAATGTCATTATCAAAGGGGGAAAAGATTTATCGTGTGAGAGTCGGGGCATTCTCATCCTTTAAGGAATCTCTATCTTATGCTGCCATGCTGGAAAAGAAGGAAAAACTACCTACCTACATTGCAGAAATTAATATGCCTTAAACCACATCTATTCTTTCCGTTGTCTTTCCTGCCATCTGGATGTCATTTCTTAACCCGAATATCGAAACAAGACATCAGTAATTTACGGATTTAGGAATTGGGGGATTCAGGAATTTACTCAATTCGCAATTCCCAAATTCCTCAATTTTTATTTTACTTCGAATGTTTGACCGAAAAAACAGCGTATTCGGCCAATTACTAGCTAATTCTGTATTTAATCAATTCTTTAACATGTAGATACAATATATTGTGGTTGAAAATAATATTATACATTTTATTGTATTTTTATCTTTACAATGATTTTGTCTTTTGCTAATATAGAAGTAAGAATATTAACCATCTAAAAACATTTTTTCAAGAGAAACAAGGCAATGAACATTAAATCGATTGAACTAACAGGTTTTAAATCTTTTGTGGATAAGGTTTCACTCAATTTTATTCCAGGAATTACCGCACTGGTAGGTCCCAACGGTTGTGGTAAAAGCAACATTGTTGATGCCTTTCGCTGGGTCATGGGAGAACAAAGCGCTAAACAGCTGCGCGGGAGAACAATGGAAGACATCATCTTCAATGGAAGTGACACTATAAAACCACTGGGCATGGCTGAAGTCTCAATAACCTTTTCTAACGAAAATGGAGATGCCCCGTTTCAATACAGACAGTATAGTGAAATCATGGTAACCAGACGTCTTTTTCGCTCCGGTGAAAGCGAATATTCTATTAACAAAATACCCTGCCGACTTAAAGATATAACCGAACTATTCCTTGATACAGGTGTCGGTACCAAGGCATATTCAATTATTGAACAAGGAAAGGTCGAGCAGGTTATCAACTCAAAACCACAGGATAGGAGATTACTTATCGATGAAGCTGCTGGTATAAGCAAATACAAAAACAGGAAAAAAGAGGCCCTTTCTAAAATTGAATCAACCAGGGATAATCTTCTCCGAGTCGATGACATCATAGTTGAAGTAAAGCGTCAATTAAACTCCATAAAACGTCAGGCAAGCAAATTGAAACGCTACCAGGATCTGAAAGAAGAGGTGAAAAAGATTGAGCTCAATTCCTCCCTGCTAAAGTATTCTTCCTTTAAGGAAAAACATCATTATCTAAAAGAGCAACTTGATCATTGCAAAAAAGAAGAGATTAGAACATCTACACAAATTAGCAGTATTGAAGCTACTTTTGAAGCAGAAAAGATTGATCTCAATGAAGAAGAAAAAGTTTACCATTTGATTCAAGAGGAAATATTCAAAACATCTTCTTTATGCCAAAAGGAAGAAAGCCGCCTGGAATACCTCAATAAAGAACTTGTATCTGCTAAAGACCAGCACCATCAGCTACTGGAACAGGCAAAGAATATCAACGAACGCATGGAAATCAACCAAAATGAAATAAATATTCTGGAAGAAAATAACCATAAATATAACCAGAAGATAAAAGCAGGCGCATACGACCTTATCAATCAGGAAGAACAATTTTTTAAATTTAAAGAAGAAAGTTCAGAGTTGCAGAACAGTATAGAACTTGAGAAAAACAATCTTATTGATTTTCTTACTGAATTAGCCCACCTTAATAACCTTTTAACTCAAATGGAAAAGACCCACCTTACTCTGTTGCGTAAAATTGAGAATAATAAGGAGGAAAATCAAAATCAGGCAACAAAGCTCAGTCAGCTTGATAAGGAAATATCAGCCCTGAAAGACGACCAAATAAGAAATGAAGCCTCAAGCAGTCAGCTTGGTGAAGAAAAGGTAATTATAGATAAGAAGATAATTACTCTAACAGAAGATATGCGTCAAAATGAGATTGCCCTCACTGAGGTCAGAGAACAATGGGAAAAAACCAACTCTCATCTGCTCTCCCTTCAGGAGTTACAGGAAAAATTTGAAGAGTGCGATGCAGGTGTTCGTTCTATCATGCTCAGAGATAAGAATCCTGAAATAGAAAAAAATGGTATTTGTGGTCTGGTTGCAGACTTCATCGAAACTGAACCACACTATGAAACTGCATTAGAAGCAGTGCTTGGAGAAAAACTCCACTATGTTATTGTTGAAAACCAAATGTCAGGCATTGAAGCAATAGAATATTTAAAAACACAATCCCTAGGCAGGGCAAGTATTATCCCCATTCAAATAAAAGAATATAATCGAGATCAGTTGCCCTCTTCTGTTGAAGGAGAAAAAGTGGAGCCTCTCTTACGACTTGTCAGAACAAAAGAAGAGTACCACTCCATTACCAATTATCTATTAGAGGATGTTTTGCTGGTTGACAATTTCAATACCGCTCTCAAAATTTGGGATACCAATGGAAACAATTATACCCTGGTTACTCTGGATGGAGAAATTATTGATCCAGCAGGTATAATCACAGGTGGTCGTCAAAATGGTGCTCCCTCTAAAATTTTACGTAAGAGAAGGGAAATTAAAGAGCTGAAGATAACGCTCTCTCAACTCAGTCCCATACTTGAACAGTTGCAGAATAAAAAACAGATGTTGAATGGGCAAATATCTCAGCTTAAGGAAGATAGTTCTAAACTGCTTGAAAATATACACCAGAGAGAAATTAACCTCTTTTCTCTGAATAAAGACATAACACAATTGACAAGAGAATCAGACGAAACCCGTAAAAGGATTGAACTCCTTCAGCTTGAAAAAGAAGAATTTACAACAACATTGAAGGAAGCTTCAGAGGAAGCATCAAATTTACAGGAAGAAAAGGCAGTAAAGTCATCAACTAAAAATGAAAAGGAATCTTTGCTGGCTCAATTACAGAAGGAATCCAGAAATCTTGATTTACAAATTGACATTTTGCAGGACGAAATCACAAAATTAAAGGTGCAGGTTGCATCCGAAAGGGAAAAATTAGAAAACAATTTATTAATTCTGCAGCGCACAAAGGATAATTTCTCAATTCTCAGAGAAGAACATAACCAGATATTACAAAGAAACATTGAAGGGGAACAAAAGCAGATAACATTACAAAACGAAATACAACAGACCAGGGGTCAAATAGAAACATATCAAAAAACCAGCCAGGAACAAGAACAGTCTTTGGATAAAAAGAGAGAGGTCATTATTTGTAAAGAAGAGAAATTGAAGGGAAAAGAAGTGGAGCTTAAGGATCTCAGAAAATCACTGGAAGAGATAAAATCAAATAGCAATGAGTACACCGTTCAGGTAACCGAAAGCAATCTTAATATAACCCACCTTATTCAAGATATTGATGAGAAATACCATCTTAATTTAGAAAACCTGTTATTAAACACACCGATTGAAGATATCGGGGAAGATGAAAATTCTTACCAGAGGTTAGAGGAATTAAGAGAAAAGATCGAAAGATTAGGAGAAGTGAATCTCGCCGCCTCTCAGGAACAGGAAGAACTTACAAATCGATATCAATTTCTCAATGAACAACGGGAGGATCTTACTAAATCCCTGGAATCACTTAACCTGGCAATTAAAAAGATTAACAGAACTACCAAACAGCGATTCCTGGAAACTTACGAATTGATTAATGAAAAATTAAAAGAGGTATTTCCAGAATTGCTTCCGGGAGGCAGAGCTGAATTAAAGCTGACTGATGAAAATAATATTCTTGAAACCGGCATTGATATTGTAGTACAACCAACTGGAAAGAAACTCCAGTCCATAGATCTCCTTTCAGGAGGAGAAAAGTCTCTGACAGCCATTACTCTGCTTATGGCAATATTTTTAGTTAAGCCCAGTCCTTTCTGCCTTCTGGACGAAGCAGACTCTGCCCTGGATGATGTTAATGCTACCCGTTTTAATCATTATTTGAAAAATATTAGCCACAATTCCAATTTTATTTTCATCACACACAATAAATTGAGCATGCAAGTTGCCAATACACTCTATGGCATTACCATGCAAGAACCCGGTGTTTCAAAAGTTGTCTCTGTCCAGCTTCAGTAAACAACCTCTCCCCCTCCCCTATTCTCCCTCATTATCTTGACTTTTTTATAATACTAACATATAAAAGATACTTAACCCATATTTTGCAGTTAACCACAGATTTACCCCGTTAGATGTTTACTATCTAATGGGGGGGCACAGAGAAAGCACTTGTTAAAATAATAATTGAAAATCAATTCAAATGCGTCTTTCACTGTTTAAAGATAAACAAAATAAATTTACTGATCAAAACGGTAAGGAACAACAGGAGGGGAAAGGCCTCCTTAAAAGTCTAAAAAAGGGCCTGTCAAAAACCCATGAAATCCTTACAATAAGAATTGATGACCTCATTTTAGGAAAGAAAGAAATCGACCTGGAACTTATTGAAGAACTGGAAGAAATACTCATTACCTCTGACTTGGGAGTAAAGACGACTCATAAGCTTATGGAGCAGGTCCAGGAAAAAGTCAAAAGAGGTGAAGCTGAAAGACCACAATTAGTTAAAAAGTACCTTAAAGAATCTATTTATATTATGCTCCTAAACAGTGAATATCCTTTATATATTCCAGATGAAAACCCCTTCGTTATTATGGTAATTGGCGTTAATGGAACCGGAAAAACTACAACTATTGCAAAGATGGCACATCACTATACATCCCTTGGGAAAAATGTTATGCTGGTTGCTGCTGATACCTTTAGAGCAGCAGCAATCGAACAACTGGAAATTTGGAGTAAAAGGGCCGGTTGTGCTTTCATTAAGCAAGATTCTGGTTCTGATCCGTCTGCTGTAGTATATGATGCTTTGAAAACTTCACAAAGAAGAGGTATTGATATAGTAATCATTGATACAGCAGGCAGAATGCATACAAAAGTAAATCTGATGGAGGAACTTAAAAAAATAAAACGGGTTGCAGGCCGAGAACTTAAGGGAGCACCTCATGAAACGCTGCTGGTTATTGACGCAACTACAGGACAAAACGCCCTGTCTCAAGCTACACTGTTTCAAGAAGCTATCGATATTACAGGCATTGCCTTAACCAAGCTTGACGGCACTTCCAAAGGTGGAATAATAGTAGCTATTTCTGACAAGTTTAATATTCCGATAAGATATATTGGCATCGGTGAAAGCTTTGATGACTTAAAGCAGTTCAAGGCAAAGGAATATGTTGATGCTTTATTTAATGAAGTTTAAGAAAATGAGGTTTAAAGTTAAATCTATTTTAATGTGCTTCTGTTTTTTTTCTGTTCTTTTCTTAGTAATTAATGTCTTGCCACTGGCATCTAAAGAGTTTGCCAAACCTAAAGAGGGGGCAAAAATGAATACGCCAAAAATTAAGAAAGAAGACATAAGATTTCCTGCTGTTGCAGGTGCATTCTACACATCTGATCCAGAAAATCTGTCAGCTCAAATAAAAGATTTCATCAGCAACGTTCCCGCAAAAACTATACCGGGTGAAATCATTGCTCTTATCTCTCCCCATGCCGGCTATATCTATTCTGGCCAGGTAGCTGCCTATGGGTACAAGCTGGTCGAAGGCAAGAAATACGATACAGTTGTGATAATCGCACCCAGCCACCGTGCTCCTTTTCGCGGTGCATCCGTATATCCAAAAGGTGCTTATCAAATCCCTCTTGGGCTTATACCTGTAGATACTGAACTTGCACGGCAACTGATAAAAAAGTATCCTTCTATCTCTTACGTAAGAGAGGCTCATACTCAGGAACACTCCCTGGAGGTACAGCTGCCATTTTTGAAAATTCTGCTGGGTGACTTTAAATTACTTCCTATAGTGCTGGGCTACTGCGACTTTTCTGCCTGTGAGGTTATCAGTGAAGCAATCTACGAAGTGGTAAAAGATAAAAATATATTAATTATTGCAAGCTCTGATCTTTCCCATTTCCATCCTTACAATAAAGCTGACGAACTCGATAAAATAGTAATTAACCATGTAATAAATTTTGATGCTAAGGGACTACACAAGGATATCTCTTCTGAAAGATGTGAAGCCTGTGGTGCCAATCCTATAATCACAACAATGTTACTGGCCAAAAAACTGGGCGCTACCGAATCTGAATCCCTGTACTACGCCAATTCCGGGGATGTAACAGGAGACAAAAGTGGCGTAGTTGGTTATATGTCTGCGGTTTTTTATAAAAACAGCGAGGAAAAGAAAAATAGTAAACCCACTATAGATCTGGGATTGACAGATGAAGAAAAAGAAACACTGCACAAAATTGCCAGAACAGCTATTGAATCAAATTTCAGAGATAAGAAATTCCCTGAAATTGAGATTACCTCTGAAACCCTTAAGGAAAAAAGAGGGGCATTCGTAACATTACACAAACATGGGAGCTTAAGGGGTTGTATCGGATATATTCGCGCCCAAAAACCTCTTAATAAAACGATTAGAGAAATGGCAATAGCCGCTGCTTTTCAAGATAGCCGTTTCGACCCGGTTACCAAAAAAGAGCTTAAAGATATAGACATAAAGATTTCTGTCTTAACACCACTTAAGAGAATAAAAAGCACGGAAGAGATAGAAGTTGGCAAGCATGGTATATACATCATCAAGGGGTTTTATTCGGGGCTGCTGCTGCCACAGGTAGCCACAGAGTACAGGTGGGATAAAAAGACATTCCTGGAACATACATGCACTAAAGCAGGTTTACCAGATGATGCCTGGAAAGAAAAAGATACAGAAATCTATATCTTCTCTGCAGATATCTTTTAGTATTTGTGCAAGCTTACCCCCTTATAACTTCTGGATATACCCTGATTTTAAAATCGCCAATGTTAAAAACCCTCATTACCTGTAGCACTCTCATAAGGTTTCGGTTTGTATGTTAACAAACAAACTTTACCCTCTTCTCATAACCATAAGCTTTTTTACAGGTTGTCAAACACCACTCAATAATCCCTACGTCGCTTCTGAAAACGGTAAAAACATTTACTATAACACCTTCTATGCACAGCCCAAAACACTTGATCCTGCTCGCGCCTACAGTTCCGACGAATACAGGATTATCTGTCAGATTTATGAACCACCTCTGCAGTACCATTACCTTAAGCGGCCATACAAACTGATACCCCTTACCACCACAAAAATTCCCCAACCGCTCTATCTTGATAAAGATGATATTTCACTTCATTCCAACCCTCCTTCTGAAAAGGTGCATCGGGCCATCTATGAAATCCAAATCAAAGAGGGTATTCTCTACCAGAACCACCCATGTTTTGTTAAGGATAATTTGGATAACTTTCTCTATCATAACTTGACAGATGAAGATCTCTCAGAAATATATGAGATTCGGGATTTTAAGCAGGTAGGCACTCGTGAGCTTAAAGCAGATGATTATATATATCAGATTTATCGCATTGCTGATCCCCGCAACAACTGTCCAATCCTTCCCACCATGTCAAAATACATTTTTGGTCTTGACGCCCTATCACAATCTTTAGTAACGGCTATTGAGAGAGATAGAAAGAATAGAAAGCTCAAGGCAGGTTTTATCTACAATCAGCAGACAGACGAAAAGGATAACCCTATTCGACTTAACTATAAGGACTTCCCTCTTCCTGGAGTGGTAAAAATAGATGATTACACCTTTCAGATTATTCTTAAAAAGAAGTATCCCCAAATCCTGTATTGGCTTACCATGCCTTTTTTCAGTCCCATGCCCTGGGAGGCTGACAGATTCTATAGCCAGGGGCCATTGATAAAAAAGAATATCACTCTGCAGTGTTTCCCAGTGGGAACAGGTCCCTTCAGAATCGATGTCTTCGACCCAAATATGGGAATTATCCTCAAGAAGAATAAAAACTTTCATAAAGAAACCTATCCTGACAGAGGAGAGAAGGGGGACAGGGAAGCAGGACACCTTAATGATGCAGGAAAATCACTCCCATTTTTTGAAAAGGTTATCTACAAGCTTGAGCGGGAATCTATTCCCCGCTGGAATAAATTTCTACAGGGCTACTATGATTCCTCTGGTATCTCCTCAGACAGTTTTGATCAAGCCATCGCTTTCTCGACAGATGGACTGATTCAACTCACCGATCAATTCAAAGAAAAGGAACTCAAGCTCTCTATCTCCACAGCCACAACCACCGTCTATTTTTCATTTAATATGCTTGATGCTATTGTAGGTGGTTATACTCCGGACAAACAAAAACTGAGGCAGGCCATATCTATTGCTCTCGACGTGGAAGAACGCATTGAGATCTTTGCAAATGGAAGAGGTATTCCTGCTCAAGGACCTATCCCTCCTGGCATATTCGGTTTTGAAGAAGGTAAAAGCAGTATTAATCCCTTTGTATATAATTGGAATGAAAAGAGCGCCAGACCAGTAAGGAAACCAGTTAAAGCTGCGCAACAACTCCTTGCCGAAGCAGGCTATCTGGGCGGCATAGACCCTAACACAGGCAAGCCTCTGGTTATTGGATTTGATAATGCCTGGACTGGTCCTGAAGCAAAAGCTTTACTCAAATGGATTCAAAAACAATTTCAAAAGATTGGTATTGTCCTCGAAATCAGAACTACTGACTACAATCGCTTTCAGGAGAAGGTGTTGAATGGAAACTTTCAGTTCCTTTCCTGGGGCTGGAATGCTGATTATCCTGACCCAGAAAATTTCCTTTTTCTTCTCTACGGACATAATAGTAAAAAACTGCATGGGGGAGAAAATGCAGCCAACTATGACAATCCTGAATTTAATCACCTCTTCAAAGAAATGGAAAGCATGGAAAACACACCTGAACGTTTACAAATTATCAGGAAGATGCTAAATATTGCACGGCGCGATGCTCCGTGGGTTTGGGGATTCCATCCCCAGGATTTTGGACTTTATCACAAGTGGGTTTCTAACGCCAAGCCTAATACCATGGCTAATAACACTTTAAAATACCTTCGCATCGATCCTGCAGCAAGAAAAGAAAGACGTATAGCATGGAATCAACCTGACTACTTCCCACTTTTTATTTTCACTGGAATTTTATTTATTACATCAATCCCTGCTCTCATTTTAGTAATGAGAAGAAAAAAAGCAACAGGTGCCTGATAAAACCTTTACTTTAGCCGGAATAAACAAATGATCGCATACATCATTCGCCGCTTAATCTATGCTATTCCTATCATCGCGGGAGTAAATATAATCATTTTCTTTCTGTTCTTCTACGTCAACTCCCCAGATGATATGGCAAGAAAAATACTGGGAGAAAAAAATATCACACAGGAAGCTATCGAAAACTGGAAGAAGGAACACAACTACCATTTCCCCCTCTTCATAAACAACCAGGAAAAAGGTATTTCAATAATTTCCCAAACCATCTTTTTTAAAAAATCTATTGGACTTTTCTGGTTCGATTTCGGCAAGAGTGACCGCAACAACATCGATATCGCATATCAGATCAAAAGGCGAATAAAACCCAGTCTCCTCATCGCCATACCAACCTTCATTCTTGGAATTATGGTCGAAATTATCTTTGCCATGTTTTTAGCTTACTTTAGAAGAACCTATCTTGATTATTCTGGCGTCATTCTCTGTGTTACTATGATGTCTATCTCAGCCCTGTTCTATATTATCGGTGGTCAGTACATTTTCGGCAAGGTTCTAAAACTGTTTCCTATCTCCGGTTATGATACGGGAATTCAGGCTTTAAAGTTTGTTTCTCTTCCTGTTATAATCGGCATCATAGCCGCTATTGGAGGAAACGTAAGATTTGACCGAACAATTTTTCTTGAGGAAATCAATAAAGATTATATCCGGACTGCCAGATCCAAAGGTCTCCCAGAGGAAATAGTTTTGTTCAAGCACTGTCTTAAAAATGCCCTGATTCCTATACTGACGACTGTGGTAATGACCATACCATTTCTCTTCATGGGCAGTCTTCTCATGGAATCATTCTTTGCCATACCGGGATTAGGTTCATTTACCATCGATGCTATTCAAGCACAAGACTTTGCTATCGTCAGATCCATGGTCTATCTCGGCTCAGTCCTCTATATTGCCGGTCTTATACTAACAGACATCAGCTACACAATAGTAGATCCCCGTATACGCTTTGAGTAAAATACAATGATTAGGATTCTTCCCACAGATATATTTATTTTTATCCTGGCTGCATCTGGTTTTACCTTCTTACTCCTTGCTCGCCGCAGAGAGTACTGGCGCTCTGCCTGGCAGCAGGTGCGAAGTAATCCCATTGCCATGCTATCGCTTTTTGTGATTTCTATCTATGCCGGCATTGCCCTCTTAGACAGCATTCACTTTGAAGATAAAAAAACGGGCACCACACTGAGTCTTCTTGACTTAACAGTGGTCCCTCTTCGTCAGCATGTTGAGAAAACCTATTCTGCACCTTTCGCAACTCACCAGTACACTAAAGAAAGTATTGAAGTTCCCAATGGCAAGACTGTGCGTATCTACCCCAGGCTCAAATATGCCGCCACTCATCTTAAACAGAACGATTCTAAAAGCAGAGACATCATAATCCGCATAACTAAGGGGTTAATACAGGGTGGCATCTCGGCCATTATCCTTACTGTTATCATGCTCGGCATCTATGACCTCTTCACAAAAATCTTCTCGGGGAATGCTCCCGACCGTTCAGGCAGGAAAAGACCCTCTAAAAAAACAGTATCAAACATCTTAAAGATCGCTTTCGCCATAACTATCCCCCTTGCTATTCTAATACATCTTGCACCATATTATCATATATTCGGAACTGACAAGGTTGGAAGTGATGTCTTTTATAGGTCGATTAAGAGTATCCGAACCGGACTGGTCATCGGGAGTGTAACTACCCTGATTGTTATTCCTTTCGCAATCTTTTTTGGAGTAATAGCAGGTTACTTTGGTGGAATTATTGATGACATTATTCAATACATCTACTCAACCCTTGCATCTATCCCCAGTGTTCTCTTGATTGTCAGTTTCATGCTCCTGATTGAGTTAGGAGAAAGTACGGGCGACACTGCATGGAGAGCTGACCGAAGGCTGCTTTCTCTCTGCATAATTATGGGCATTACTTCATGGACCGGTCTTTGCCGCCTCATTCGTGGGGAAACCCTTAAGCTGCGTGAGCTTGAATATGTTAATGCTGCTCTCTCTTTTGGTGTATCCCGATTAAAAATCCTCTCGAGACACATTGTACCTAACCTGATGCATATTGTTTTAATCTCTTTTATTCTTCGATTTTCAGGTCTTGTTCTGGCTGAAGCAGTTCTAGCATACATTGGAATTGGGGTAGATCCTTCTATGGAAAGCTGGGGGAACATGATTAACACTGCCCGTCTTGAGCTTGCTCGTGAACCTGTTGTATGGTGGAATCTTATTGCAGCCTTTTTCTTCATGTTCGGACTGGTACTCCCGGCAAACCTGTTCGGCGACGCCCTGCGTGACGCCCTTGATCCAAGACTTAAGACATAAAATTATCGCAATCCTGAACCACGAAGCTCACGAAGGAAAAAAATATTTTTGTTTGTAATTTTGGATTTCGGATTTAGCCTGAACATGACTTTTCATTCAGGCAGTAATTATCTAAGCAAATAATAGCCGCCCATGTCTAACACACTTCTTGAAATCAAAGATTTAAAAACTTACTTTAACACCCCCTATGGTCTTGCCAGGGCAGTTGACGGCATATCCTTCGAAATTTTAAAAGGTGAAACCTTTGCCCTGGTCGGTGAGTCTGGATGTGGCAAATCTGTTACTGCCCTTTCTATCTTGAGTCTTCTCCAAAAGCCCGCAGGTTTCCATGCAGGTGGTGAAATTCTCTTCAACAACAAAGATCTTACCCTTTTGACCGAACCTGAAATGAGGAAGGTACGTGGGAACAATATTTCCATGATCTTTCAAGAACCTATGACAAGCCTGAACCCTGTTTTCACTGTAGGTAACCAGATCGTTGAAACTATAAAGCTCCATCAGGGTGTCGGAAGAACTGAAGCTAAAAAGACAGCTGTTGACATGCTTGAGCGAGTTGGCATACCTGAGCCGGAGAAACGTTATACCGAGTATCCACACCAGCTTTCAGGAGGTATGATCCAGCGGGTAATGATTAGCATAGCCCTCTCTTGCCGTCCGGATCTTCTCATGGCAGATGAACCAACTACAGCACTTGACGTTACTATCCAGGACCAGATCTTATACTTATTAAATGAATTGAAGAAGGACTTTAGCATGTCGATCCTTCTCATCACCCATGACCTGGGTATTATCCATGAAAACGCAGATCGGGTTGCTGTAATGTATGCAGGCAAGATCGTTGAGATGACAGATAAAAAAAGGCTTTTTGAAAAACCAGCTCACCCTTATACAATTAAACTCTTTCAGTCACTTCCTGGAAAAATAAAAAGGGGAACCAGACTGGATACTATAGAAGGTATTGTCCCCAAAGCAACCCATTACCCCAAAGGCTGTCGCTTTGTTGATCGTTGTCAACACTCTATGCCCATCTGTAATGACATATCTCCCATCCTGCATACAAAAGAGAATGGTCATCTGGTTGCATGTCATCTCTATGGCTCTGAATTTCATGAAGGCAGATCAATCCAGGATATAAAAAAAGATCGCTCTCTTTCTCTTGCAACTCACAGCTCACAGGAAGGAAAGATACTTCTTTCAGTTAGCGGGCTTAAGACCTATTTCCCAATCAAAAAGGGTGTTTTCAAAAAAACTGTTGGATATGTGAGAGCAGTAGATAGTATTGATTTAGATATCACTGAAGGAACAACTATGGCTTTAGTCGGTGAGTCTGGATGCGGTAAGACTACCTTTGGTAAAACTATTATCAGGCTCCTGCAACCAACTGAAGGGAATATCAAATTTGATGGCGTTAAGCTGAATTCTCTTTCTCAAAAAGAACTAAGACAGTATCGAAAAAACTTCCAAATCATCTTTCAGGATCCTTTTTCCTCACTTAATCCAAGAATGATGGTGGGAGAAATTATTCAGGAAGGAATGGTTGCTCATAAAATCGGTAAAAATCCTGCTGGACGAATGAATGCGGTCGGAGAGCTAATGGAAACAGTTGGACTTAATCCAGATATGATCTTTAGGTACCCGCACGAATTTTCAGGAGGGCAACGCCAGCGCATAGCCATCGCCAGGGTCCTGGCTGTTAAACCCAAATTCATCGTCTGTGATGAAGCTACCAGCGCATTGGATGTTTCAATACAGGCACAGATCCTCAATCTGTTTGATAAATTAAAAAAGAAATATGCCCTGACCTATCTCTTTATTACCCACAATTTATCGGTAGTAGAATATTTATCAGACAAGGTAGCTGTAATGTATCTGGGTAGAATTGTGGAAAGAGGAACAACCGCTGAGGTATTTGATAATGCAAAACATCCTTACACAAAAGCACTTCTATCGGCAATTCCCACCATCAATCCTAAAACCGGAGTTGAAAAAATTCACCTCAAAGGAGATGTTCCCTCGCCAATTAATCCTCCGCAAGGCTGCCACTTTCATCCCCGCTGTCCTCATAAAATGGCAATGTGTGAAACAACTTACCCTACCCTGTCCCATTTTTCAGAAACACACTCATGCCATTGTTATCTATATTCAGGGCAAAATTAAAGCTAACCGCTGAGATCGCAGAGAATAACTTATCAGCACAATAATCTATAAACTGTGGAAATTCTTAGTATTTACTGGTTTGTCGAATATATCTTGATTAATTATTTATTCTCTATATCACCAAATTATTGATTTTTAAAGATAATTTAAGTGGTCAATTTATGATCAAAATACTGGATATGCCCATAATTACATGAGTTTTTATACTCCAAAGGCATACTTATCCACAGCTTATTAACAGGCTTTCCCTTGTAAAAATATTATGATTAATTTGCAAAAAGTCAGAAATGCTCTCTCTCCCTTGATGGAATAGGGTTGGGGTGAGGGTTAAGAAAAAGGGGAGTTTTTTTTTAATCTATTTCGGTTGCTTCTCTTTTAATTTTTTTACAAGTTCCCCATATGATGATCGTCGGATGATATCATAGAATTGAACCCGATAATTCTTCACCAGACTAACTCCTTCGATAATTACATCATAAGCAAACCATCTGTTTCCTTTTTTTGCAACTCGATACCTAACAGAAACTTCCCTTTCTGCCTTGTCAATTATGCGAGTTTCTACTAATGCACGATTTCCGTCTACAATTTCTTTATCGTAAAAAACCCTCTCTCCTGAATAACTATCTATCAACTTATTAACATAAACATTTTCCAGAATGCTTACAAGCAATGAAATAAATTCTTTTTTTTCATCTTCAGATCGTTCTTTCCAATATAAGCCGAGAGAGCGCCGTGCTATCTTATCCCAATCAAATTCATCATACGCAATTCCTTTAATCTTTTCTTTCAGTTCCTCCCTTGTATGTGATTTTCGATATGACTTATCATCCAAAACTCCAATTATTTGATCGATATTACTTTTAACCTGCTCAATGGCAGTGCCTGCATATGAAGACATTGCTGGGACAAAAACCCATAGCCATATAAAAATTGCTGCCGCTGTTTTATAGATACCATTTTTAGTTCCCAATTCTCTAATGCCTCTATTCTTTTTCAAAATTCAACTCCTTTCTGCTTGCTGTTTTCTATTACATTTTCTATCAGTCTAAATTTTACCAAAAATAAATTTGGCAATTAACTCCTGCAGGTCGATCGGAGGTTCGGTATCATATATTTTCCCACCATCCTTTATAATTTCATCTTCACCTCCTGGAACAATCTCAACAAATTTCTCTCCCAACAGCCCCTTTGTCTTAATCGATGCTATAGAATCATCCTGTAACTTTATCTCCTTATTTATATCCAGAATAACAGAAGCCTGATAGTCATCATTAAGGGAAATATTCTTGACTCTTCCTATTTCCACACCGGCTATCTCAACCGTGGCACCCACTTTAAGCCCCCCCAGACTGGGGAAAACTGCTATCACCTGATAACCACTTCCTCCTACCCATTCCATCTTGCCTAATTTAACAGAAATATAGCACAAAGCAATTATACCAACCATAATGAACAAACCCACAATCAACTCAAGATCTATCTTTCGCATTTAAACCTCTCTTTCTTATTTCTAATCATTGGGAGTTTCTTCAACACCTCCAGAAAGAAAATTCCGTACGACAGGATTATCGGTTGTCTGAATCTCTTCTGGAGTTCCAGTAGCTACAATAACACCTTTATTTAACAAGGCAACTTTTTGAACAACACTGAAAATCCTGGGAATCTGGTGAGTCACAATGATTCCCGTAAATCCAATTCTTTGATGGGTCATCTTTATATACTTAAATACACTGTTGACAATAATTGGATCAAGCCCCGTAGTAGGCTCATCAAACAACATAATCTCTGGACTGGTAACCAGTGCCCTTGCGAGGGCAGCACGCTTCTTCATGCCGCCACTCAACTCAGCCGGATATTTATCACCTTCCTCCTGTATGCCAACATGCTCAAGCATGTTACAGACAAATTCTTTGATCTTTTTTTCTGTTAATCGGGTTTTTTCACGCAGAGGGAAAGCGACATTATCATAAACATTCATTGAATCAAACAGGGCTCCCCCCTGAAATAAAAATCCCAGTCGTTCTCGGTACCTCTCTAAAGATTTACCTCTAAGGCAGTTAACCTCATGGCAATCTACTACTATTCTGCCCTGATCAGGCTGCATTAAAGCGGAAATGTGTTTTAACAGCACACTTTTCCCAACACCACTGCCACCAATCACTGCTAGAATTTCACCTTTTTCTACCTCAAAAGACACACCTTTGAGTACGTTACGGTGATTAAACGATTTATGAATGTTATCAATCTTTATCATCTCAAATAATTAAAAGAAGAATGAAGCCATAAAATAATCCCAAACCAGAATCAATACAGAAGAAATGACCACCGCTTCAGTCGTGGATTTGCTAACCCCTTCAGCTCCATAACCCGTAAAATAGCCCTTGAAACAGCAGACCCAGTTAACGATTATCCCAAAACTTATTGACTTATAGAACCCTACGCTGACATCTTGTATTGTTACCATGTTTCTCATCTCACCAAAGTAACTTCCATAACTCAACCCCAGCATTTCCACGCCTACCAGATAACCACCAAAAATACCAATCAGGTTAAAGAAAGCTGACAATATAGGAAACACAATAATCCCGGCCAGGATATTTGGGACAACCAGATAGCGAATGGGATTTAAAGCCATCATCTCCAGTGCATCTATCTGTTCGGTAATCCTCATAATGCCAATCTCGGCTGCCAGGGCAGAACCTGCCCGAGCTGTAATCATCAGCGCCGCCAATACAGGACCTAATTCCCTAATCAAACTCAATGCTACTATCGGACCCAATAGAGACTCAGCAGCAAATTTATTGAGGGAATAATATCCTTGAATTCCCAGGACCATACCTGTAAAAAGACCTGTCAAAATAACGATAAAGGTTGAATTGACACCCATAAAGCGAATCTGCTTAATGACACGGTAGAACTTGTAGGGAGGTAGGAAAGCCAATACAACGGCCTCAAAAAAGAATATACAAGCTTTTCCAAGACCACGAATAATCCCGATTGAAATGTTTCCTAATTGTCTAATTGGTAAGAGTATTATATCAACCATTTTCGGACTTTTAAGATACCCTAAATGAAGATGTAAGATAATTTATTAGAACATCTATTTGGAAATTTACGTTGATGAAGTATATCGAAATTACTATAGTAGGTCAAGAATTTGTGATATATTATTTAGGGTAAGCTTGATAACTACTAGGATCTAATTTCTAATTTACT
>CAZOKO010000017.1:0-35170 GCA_964580455.1 uncultured Thermodesulfobacteriota bacterium
TTAATTTTGTTAAACTCAATAAACATTACTTACCCATTTAAAACTTCAAAGAGCCCTTTTTTTCATATTCAGTTTGTTCTATCCAGCATCTAGCAACCAGTATCCAGAATCACTTTGATTACTTTGAGCCAGTTCTATGAACACTCTAACATAAGTAAAAATTCCAAAGCAATAACTCTACATAGTAGCCGCTCTAAGTCAGATAAAACTTATGCTCTTTCACGTAGTTCTCTACCTCTTCAGGAAGCAGATACTTTATAGATCGGCCATTTTTTATAAATGTTCTAATAGAGTGGGAAGAAATATCGAGAGATGTTATCTCCCTAAAATAAATAGCAAATTGAGAACTGTGAATAAACCTCCTTTCATCTGGATGATATACAAAATCCTTCATTATCTGATCAGGAATAATCTGATCTAATTCCTTTTTTTCATATCCTGGTCTAGTCATAACAATAAAATTACAAAGAGAAAAAAGCTCTTGATAACTTTTCCAGCTATTAATATCTAAAAAGGCATCCATTCCTAAAACAAAATAAATGGTCGGTTCTTCTTCAAAAGTCTGCTTAAAATGATTAATGGTTTCAATCGAGTAGGATTTTCCGGTTCGTTTCAGTTCAACGTCAGAAGTAAAAAAAAGGGCGTTATTGTCCACAGCAATATCAAGCATTCTCAATCGATGATTAGCAGGAATGATCTCTTCTGATTCTTTGTGGGGAGGTATATTAGTTGGAATGAATATAACGTTATTGAGATCAAACATCTCCCGAATTTCCTCAGCAGATCTCAAGTGACCCCAATGCACCGGATTGAAAGTCCCCCCAAAAAGACCGATACGCACTTTGGATACCCCTTTTTCTAGGCTCGAATCTCTCCATTTCCATAGACCACATACTTTAAGGTCGTAAGCTCGTTTAACCCCATTGGACCAAAGGCATGGAGCTTTGTCGTACTAATCCCTATCTCTGAACCCAATCCTAACTGGTTACCATCGTTAAATCTAGTTGAAGCATTAACTAAAACCACTGAAGAATTCACCTTTTGCAAAAACATCTGGGCATTAGAGTAATCAGAGGTAATAATGGCCTCTGTATGCATAGAACCATACTCAGCAATATGATTGATGGCTTCATCTATACCAGATACTACTTTAATTGACAGAATGAGATCCAGGTATTCCTGATGCCAATCCTCTTCATTGGCTTCTTTGAGATCAGGGATAACCTTCCTGATCTTTTCACAGGCTCGTACCTCTACCCCCTCCTTTTCAAGTCTGGCAACTATCCTGGGGAGAAAAGATGGAGCAATCTCCTCATGAATTAAAAGGGTCTCCAGTGCATTGCAAACACCCGGACGCTGTACTTTTGAATTTATCACAACCGACTCTGCCATCTCTTCATCAGCATGAGCATCCACAAAAACATGGCAGACTCCCTTATAGTGTTTTATTACCGGAATCCGTGAACGTTCCACCACTGCCCTGATAAGCTCTTCTCCTCCTCGTGGAATAATGAGATCAATTAAGTCTTCCAACTTAAGCATTTCATACACTGCCTCTCTCTCCACAATAGGAATCAATTGGATAGCTGCCTCAGGCACATTATTTCTTTTTAGTGCTTCCTGCATAATACCAGCAAGTGCCCGATTTGAATGGATTGCTTCTTTCCCTCCTCTAAGGATAACCGCATTCCCTGATTTCAGACAGAGCGACGCAGCATCAACAGTAACATTAGGACGAGATTCATAGATTATACCTATAACACCCAGAGGAATTCTCACCTTACCTACCAGAAGATTATTGGGTCTTCTCCACATCCTAACAGTTTCACCTACCGGATCAGTAAGTTGAACTACCTCACGAATACCTTCTATCATTCCCTTAATGACTTTATCATTTAACGTGAGACGATCTATTAAAGCAGCGGATAATCCTTTCTTATGTGCATCGTCTATATCTTTCTCATTTTCCCTCTTCAAGTAATCTGGACTGTTCGACAACTCATCAGCTATCTGATTTAGAACCCGATTCTTTATTGTGGTGGGAAGAAATGACAACGCCTGTGATGCCTTCTTGGCAGCTTTTGCTATGCTTAAAACCTCCTCAGCTACTTCCATATTATTTACCCTCTAGAACCACAAGATCATCACGGTGAATGATCTCATCATAGTATTTATATCCCAAAATCTTCTCTATTTCCCGGCTGTGTACTCCTTTCAATTTAATCACATCTTCTGTCTTATAATTAACCAGCCCTCTGGCAAATTCCAAACCCTCGGTATCAACACATTTCACAGCATCGCCAAAGTTGAATTTTCCTTTCACCTCCACCAAACCAGAAGATAATAAACTTTTCCCTCTTTCTACTATAGCCTTTCTAGCACCCTCATCAACCATAATCGTACCCTTCGGTTTCAGGTTGTAAGCGATCCAGTGCTTACGACTGGATAATTTCGACTTTCCAGGAAGAAAGAGGGTCCCCACATCTTCACTCTTAAAAACTTTAGTTATAATACCTTTTACTTTCCCATTAACTATAATGGCAGGAATTCCAAAGATAGAAGCCTTCTTAACTGCATTAACCTTGGATACCATGCCACCTGTTCCCAGCTTACCTGTACTGCCTTTCGCTAATTCCTCAATCTCACTGTTTATTTCCTCAACCAGTTTGATCAAGGTTGCATTTTTATAGCGCTGCGGATCTTTTTCAAAGAGCCCATCTCTGTCTGTCAAAATTAAAAGCAACTCAGCATCAACAAGATTGGTAACTAAAGCAGAAAGCATGTCATTATCTCCAAACTTGATTTCATCCACAACAACCGAATCGTTCTCATTAATGACAGGGATAACACCGCATTGAAACAGAGCAAACAATGTATTGCGGGCGTTAAGAAATTTTTGACGATCACTCAAATCATCTCGGGTAAGCAAAACCTGAGCTGTCGTTTGTTTATATTTATTAAAACAACTTTCATAATTCCACATCAAACGAGCTTGGCCGATAGCAGCAGAAGCCTGTTTTTGAGGAATACTTCTAGGCTTATCAAAACATGCCAGTTTCTTCCTCCCTGCAGCAATAGCGCCTGAAGAAACGATGACAATCTCGCATCCATCGTCTTTGAGGATTGAAATGCTCTTGGCTAAATCTCTAAACACCTCTTCTTTTAAATCATCACCTCCCGCAGTTAAAACACTACTCCCCACCTTTATGACAACTCTTCTTACCCGACTCAGTATTTCTTCCCTCAGATTCATTTATATTCTCAGCGTACTCTGCGAGCTCTGTGGTGAACAGTTACCTTTTAATTAAGCTAACTCCCTCACTACCTGATCAACAAGCGATTTAATTCCCTCACCCGTTACAGCAGAAATCGGATAAACCTTCAGGTGTAAATCACCAAAATGCTTTTTTACCCTTGGATAATTTTCCTGAGATTCGGGCAAATCCATCTTATTGATTGCAATTACCTGGGGTTTATCAGTTAAGGCAGGATTATAAGATTTGAGCTCATTATTTATAATCTTAAAGGCTTTAACAGGATTGTTAATAGGATTAATATTTGAACCATCAATCAAATGAATCAATACACTGGTGCGTTCTATATGACGCAAAAAAGTAGTGCCCAAACCACTTCCTTGGTGGGCACCTTCTATTAAACCAGGGATATCAGCAACAACAAATGTTTTATCCTCATTATACTTAACCACCCCTAAACAAGGGTTAAGAGTGGTAAATGGGTAATTTGCAATCTTAGGTCTTGCAGCAGTGATTACAGATACTAAAGTGGATTTACCACTGTTTGGCAAACCGATAATTCCTACATCGGCAAGTAGTTTTAATTCCAGTTTAATCCATTTCTGCTCCCCTGTTTGTCCCTTCTGAGCATAGCGCGGAGCTTGACGGGTAGCGCTTTTAAATCTGGCATTTCCTCTTCCCCCCAGTCCCCCATTAACTACAATTAACCGTTCCCCCTGCAAGCTAAAATCTTTTAATAACTCATCAGAAGATTCATCCCTTACTATCGTTCCTAAGGGCACTGGTATGCTAAGGTCTGCTCCATTCTTTCCGTGTTGGTCTTTGCCCTTCCCGTGAATTCCTGATTTAGCCTTGTAATATCTTTTGTATCGGAAATCAATTAAAGACCCCAGTTCCTCATCTGCCACCAGAATAACATCTCCTCCTTTACCTCCATCTCCACCATCAGGTCCACCCCGGGGAATATACTTTTCACGCCTGAAACTTACACACCCACGTCCGCCATCACCGGAGGTTACATTAATTCTAGCTTCATCAATAAATCTCATCAGCAATTAACTGAGAGCGTAGACGCTTACCTTCTTCTTCTCCCTGCCCCACCTCTCAAATTTCACGATTCCATCAATCTTCGCAAAAATGGTATAGTCTTTCCCTAGCCCTACATTCTCACCTAGATGTATTCTGGTGCCTACCTGTCTAACGATAATACTACCTGCCCTGACAAGCTGTCCACCAAACCGTTTCACTCCCAGTCTCTTACCAGCACTGTCTCTTCCGTTGCCGGAACTGCCTCCTGATTTTTTATGAGCCACTTTCTAACACCTCCTTATATCTTATCTAGCATAATACTCTTTTAAGTATTTAAAGAAATCACTTTTGGTACTGAGCATCAACCACGTTTCTTTATCTAACGATCCTTTGTAAATTTCAAGTGTATTAACAAAAGAGTAAAATTCAGGGTCTTTGCTATAAGCCTCTGCATAAATTTTTGTTGCCTCTGCATCGGCTTTTCCTTTAATTATTTGAGCTTTTTTGTATGCTTGAGAGGTAATTTTCTTAAGCTCCTTATCTTTATCACCTGCAATTTTAGAACTCTCCCCCTTCCCCTCAGACCGGAACTTTTCAGCAATCTGCTTCCTCTCCGCAATCATCCTTCCATAAACAGCTTTTCTAACTTCCTCAACATAATTTAATCTCTTTATCTTCAAACCAACCAACTCAATACCAAACTGTGCCAGTTTAGGTTGTGCCTGTTCCATAATACCCGCAGCTATCTTCTCTCTACCTATCTCAATCGGTTTAAGAATTACTTCCCGAATACTTTCATCCACTCCTACTTCCTTGATATCCATCTCCCGATCACTGTTTCTCACTGCCTCAATTAAATGGTGAGATGTAATAAAATTCCAGGTTGCAGGATCTAAAATATCATCAAGCTTTTTTTGAGCTGCAATTTCATTATTTACTGTCTCAAAATATGTTAATGGATTAATGATTCTCCACCTGGCAAAGGTATCCACCCAGATATAGGTCTTATCTAATGTGGGCATCTGACCAGGTTCACCATCCCATTCCAGAAGATTTTTAGGGAAAAAATTGGCATTCTGTATAAAAGGCACCTTAAAATGCAAACCAGCACTTTTTATTGCTTCACCTACAGGTTTCCCGAATTGAGTTATTACCACCTGCTCTGTCTCATCCACAATAAAGACAGCACCACCGAACAGGATAAAAAGTAAAAAAACCGCTACTAGAGCTAATGTCAATCCCTTCATTTTTTTTCTCCTCCTCTCTCGAGGTTAAGTAAAGGAAGTATCCCTTTCTGATCAGGATCAATGATATACTTATTCCCCAGTTTGGGGAGGACAACATTCATTGATTCTAAATAGAGCCTTCTTCTGGTTACATCTTTTGCTTTGGCATATTCCTTAAATAGAGATAAAAATCTGCTGGCATCACCCTTTGCCCTGTTTACACGATCCATGGCATATCCCTCTGCTCCTTTGATAGTCTGCTCCGCCTCACCTTTTGCCTTGGGAATAATCTTGTTGTACTCCTCTTTTGCCTGATAGATCAACTTTTCCTTCTCCTGAACAGCCTGGTTCACCTCATTGAAAGAGGGTTGTACCGGTTCAGGAACATTGGTCTTTTTCAATTCTACATTTACTAGTTTAATCCCGGTCTCTGCATCGTTTAAGATTTCCTGAAGATTTATCTTTACCTCATCAGCAATCTCTTTCCTTTTGCTAATAACCTCATTAACACTGCGATCACCCACCACCAGTCGCATAGCTGATTCTGACAAATCTCTTAAGGTTAAACGCACATTTCTTACCTTAAAAAGGAATTTATATGGATCATCAATCCTGAACTGGACAATCCATGGAACAATAGCACAATTCAAGTCACCGGTGAGCATCAGGGATTCACCGAGATATCGTCTTTCAGAAGCATATTCGGTTTTCACACCGGCACGCAGTGTCCTTAAACCAAATTCCTCTGTATAAACATATTTCACCTTAACCTTAGTTAACGTTTCGATACCCCTGGGAAGCTTAAAGTGAAGGCCTGGCATTGTAGTTCTCACATACTTCCCAACTCTCTGAATTACACCAACTTCATCCACTCCCACTGTATAAGCACTTGAAAATACAATCCAGGCTAAAATAACAGCAGCAACTATAATTAGTATATTAAAACGCCCACCCTTAAAAACTGATGACATGTTTTTAAAAATCTTTTCAATTTCCGGTGGCAAACCACCATCTCCTCCACCCCAGGGGTCTTCCCTTCCAGCCATAAGTCCTCCTTTAAGTATACAGATTTTCGCAGATAAACGCAGATAACGTTCATATTTTAGTTTATGGTTTGAAATCTTAACAATCTGCGTTTATCAGCGTCCAAAAATAATTCTTCCTTTTGCCAAAATAAACATATCCAAATTTCAAGGGCATGTCAAGCTTAATCGTTCCAAGCTAAGCACCTGTATATCACTCTAAAAAATCCTTGACTTTAAAATCAAGCAGGTGTTATTTTCCAAAATTGATTTAAAACGAAGTTTACCCCTTTAGAAATAAACCGGAAAGGATTAACGAAATGGAGCTGGTTACACTTCAGGCAACTACTTTGCCCGATGCATGGTTTCAGGCACTGTGGCATATTCTGAAAGAAGGGATATCTGAGTATAAAATTGATCAGGGAAGCTATGCAGGACAGGTTAGGCGAGAGTTTGACTATATAACTATCCATATACAATACCCCGGAGTCAAACCTCATGTGCCCGATATGCCACCAGGTCTTGGTATCCCACCCCCAACTACACAAGAATATGTGGATGAATATGCAGCTCGTTATCTCATGACTGATAGCAAAGAAGCAAATGAGCAGTACACTTATGGTGAGCGCCTGTTTGTATCAATGGACAAGGTAATTAAACGCTATAAGAAATATGGTTTTGGCACCAATCAGCTTATTATGCAGGTAGGACAACCTTCTGACATTGACATGGAAGACCCCCCATGTCTACGACACATTGACACACGAATTCGCGACAACAAACTGCATTTTATTATCTATTTCAGAAGCTGGGATCTCTGGAGTGGTTTTCCAACAAACCTAGCCGGCTTCCAACTGGTCAAAGAATACATGGCTGGGCAGATCGGTGTTGAGGATGGGGAGATGATTGTATCTTCCAAAGGCCTTCATCTCTATGGTTATGCCAAAGACTTAGCTAAGATGCGCACAGGTCTGAAGGACTATTGGAAAAAATAATAACACCTAGGTAGAGGGAAAATATTCAAGGAAGCCATAAATACATAAACCTCAAACCCATGTCATCAAGCAAACTCCTTAAATCCAGATTGACCAGGTTTATATTTTTGAAGTCAGAATCAGTCATACGTGAATAAATGTTATTCTTGTAACTATAAGAACGATGGTAAATAATCACTCTGGCTTTATCAATCCCTGCCCTCTTTTTCACTAACTCAATGGCATCATCCAAATAGCCTATCCCATCAATAAGTTTCACTTCAAATGCCTGCTCTGCACTATACACCCTCCCATCAGCAAGAACCCTTATCTGATCCATGGTAAGCTCTTTCCTCTCCTCTTCTACAATATCCATGAACCTTTCGTGGAAGTTATCTAACATATTCTGCAAGATTTCTCTTTCTTCTTTAGTCATGGGTCTTAAAGGAGATAAAAAGTCTTTTTTATCCCCTGCCTTGATAGTTTCATCCTCAATACCAATCTTCTCCATAAGACCTTTCGCATTAAACTTGAGGGCAATCACTCCTATACTGCCCGTTACTGATGTAGGATGAGCAATGATTGTATCAGCTGAAAGAGCAACATAATATCCTCCTGAAGCGGCCAGCTCCATTATACAGGCTATAACCGGCAACTTTTTATCTTCCTTAAATTTACTGATCTCCCGGTAAATAATATCACTGGAGGTAACCGTTCCACCCGGACTGTTGATTCTAATTATCAAACCCTTAATCCTCTTATCTTCTGCAGCCTTTTTAAGCTCCTCTCGTACTCGGGAAACGATACTCGCCTCCTTTTGGAAAGGAAGAAGACCGCCCTTTTCTTTAGTAGACAAAACACCAGATATATCCATAAGAAGTATCTTATTCTTCCCCTCACCGGAAACAACCGTCTCATCAAAGGCTCGTTCCTTTTCAATAAGCGGTACAGAAAAACAGGTGCATCCAGCAGACAGAAAAAAAAGCATCATAGCCATTGCGAAGTATGATCTCTTCCATTCAAGAAAGAATAACTTTCTCATTATTTTACCCTCCAAAAAGTGAGATGATTCATTGTGCTTATGTCGTTTACAATAGTTTAGAGCATTTTGTAATTCTAATTTGTTTCGAGTTTCGATATTCGACATTCTGATTAATGCCTGAACGAAACCATTCGTTCAGGCATTAAATATGCAACTCAATCACATCATTATCTTCTATTACAAAGTCTCTTTGAACCCTTTGCCCATTAAACTTATTATCTCTCCAGAGACGTGCGAACTTGAGCTTCTCCAGGAAATCTTTATGTACATGTTCTGCAACCTCTTCTATTGTACTCCCTACAGGCAGGATATAGGGGGCTTTGAGATCTGACTTTTTCCCGGGTGGTTTGGTATATACACGAACAATTTCTAAAACCTTGAAAATCTCTCTTTTTAATGATTCCATGGTGTCCACCTTTTTAGTTGAAACAGGAATAATAGGAAAGTTTTTACCATAGTGTTCCTTTAACATTTCGAGGCTTATATCCGCCAATTCAAAATCACATTTACTTCCTGCGACAACAGTTTTTTTATGAAAGACTCTTTCTTCGAAAAACTCCAGCTCTTCTTCTGCCTCAATCCGATCTCCTATTATTCTTGGTTTCAGTTTAAACCTTTCCAGCATTTCAAGCAATAATCTCATCTGGGGAACACTGTCCTCATTTAAATCAATTACTATCAAAAGTGCATCTGAATTCCTGATAATTTGAGGAATCCAGGACTCAATATAGTCATTGGTGAGAGGAGGCATATCAATTAATTGAACCTGAACATTTTCGTATTCTATCATTCCAGGAGTTGGTTTTCGGGTAGTACAGGGATAATCGGCTACCTCAGGAGAAGCATGGGTTATAGATGAGACAATCTCTGATTTACCCGCATTGGGAAGACCCACTAAAACCACTTGGCCAGCCCCTTCTCTTTTGATGGTGTCAAACTCCCCTTCCCTTCTGGTTGCATGTTTCTTTTTTGATTCCTGTTTCAGTTTCGCAATTTTGGTTTTTATTTGAGCCTGAAGTTTTTCGGTGCCTTTATGTTTAGGAATAGTGGACAACATCTCCTGCAGACATTTAATCTTATCAGGATTTGTACTGGCTTGACGGTATCTTCGTTCTGCTTCTAAATACTTGGGGGATAGGTTGGCAGGCATAACTTCTCTGAAATTCTACAACTCATTGAAGTTTAAAGTGTATCTTGGCAATTATTAATTTTTCCTCGCTCATTAAATTATGGATTGCCTAAGTGAAACTTAAACTAATTTCCGTAAGATGTGTGAAATGTTAGGTGAAACAATAGACTTACGAAGCAGGTATCATTTCTCTGTTATAGTTTCATCAATTTTCATACCGAAATGCCTGCCGGCTTCTTCCAGAAAAGCTATGATTTTGCTTCCCTTTTTAAGCTCAACTACGGAAATGGGTTTGCCGTTTGGTTCAGTAAGTCGTATAGTTTCAGCGTTTTGAAGAATAGTTGAGATACTTTTCCCCCTGCATTCGGCTTCAATCAACATGAGTGGTCTTTTTTCAACTTTGGTTCTTCCAACAATAGACTTCTGACAATGTCCTTTATAATTGATAACAGTCACCTCATCACCAGATTTTAATTCAGAAAGATATCTGGTTTTACCATCAGTCACCCTGACATAAGCATGAACCGGACCTGCATTAACCCTGAAGGGTCTGGGTTCTACATAAGGATTTTCTATGGATTCAGAGTGAACTAAAAATAACCCACCACTGCTGTTGCCAATAAGCATTCCTTCCCCTATAGACATATTAGCACAGGTATCAATACAAACCCTGTCTCCCATTCCCAGTGGTTCTACCCGGGTCACCTTAGCAATATGCAAAGGAATACGTTCTGATGTCTCTTTCACTACTCTAATTGTTTTCTTTATTTCATTAATATTCCTGGTATTAAGGAGTACTCCATCAACCCCTTTTTCCAAAACCTTCATCATTGTTTTGGCTTCTTTTGAGTTTTTAACTTCTACGATGAGATTTCCAGTCTGGGCAATCAGGTTTTCAAGAGGAATGACCGTCCAGTCTTTCGTCTTCACAATGACTTTTTTTGATTTACTCAGGCCAAGAATCTTCTCTTCATCAGCCTTTCCCTTAATTTCCCATTCGACAACACTTTTCCCGAGCTTTAGGTCACCATCTACTGCTATGGTTTTAATCACCCCCAGTTTTTTTACTTTGCTGCTATATCCCTTTGGAACCAGGATGCCATCCGCCCCACTTTCCAAAGCAGTAGTAACAATCTCTTTCTTCCAGGGAGATGCTTTTATCCAGACAATTTTCATATTTATTTCTCCAATAATTCCAGTGCTTCTTTTACTGTTGTGTTTTTATGAACGATACTGGAAATAGTTTTTACAATCAATGAAGGATTCCTGTGCTGGAAAGCATTTCTTCCAATAGAAACGCCACATCCTCCAACATCAATGGAACCTTTTACCATTTCAAGTATGTCCCTGTCTGTTTCCATCTTTGGTCCTCCAGCTATAACAACTGGAACAAAACATCCCTCTACTACTTCTCCAAAGCTTTCCGGCGAGCCGGTGTAAGATACCTTTACAATATCAGCACCCAACTCTGCTCCCAACCTCGCAGCATGTTTTACAACTTTAACATCATACTCATCCTTTATCTTCGGTCCCCTGGGATATACCATAGCTAGAAGAGGCATTCCCCATTTCGAACAAGTCTTAGAAACCATGCCAAAATCTTTAAGCATTGTCTTTTCACCTTCAGCACCGATATTAACATGTATAGATACCGCATCGGCACCCAGTTTTACTGCTTCTTCAACCGTACAGACCAGCATTTTGGCATTAGGATCTGGTGAAAGGCTCGTATTGGCAGACATATGTATAATGAGCCCGACATCTTTACCTTTTCCTCTATGTCCTGAACCCACCAATCCCTTATGAATGACGATAGCATTTGCACCGCCTTTAGCTACCTCACCTATGCTTTTTTTCATATCCATTAATCCCATGATAGGACCGCTACTGACACCATGATCCATAGGGATAATGACTGTCTTCCTCGTATTTCTATTAAGTATTCTCTCCAACCTGATTTCTTTACCAATCATTGCGTTTATCTCCCTTTAAATATTATCTTACTGAAAACATGTTCTCTTACCTTATAAATTCATAGTATGAAACAAAATAAAGAATTGAGGAATTTAAGAATTTGCGAATTGAATATTACCTAAGTCCCTAAATCTCTGATGATTCGATCCGAATGCCGAGATTCTGATTTTATCTGAATGAGACTTTTCGGTCAGGCATTAACTAATCGATTTTACATCACTTATAAACATAAGTCCGGTAGTTGTCAAGAGAAATGTATGTTGTTCAAGGCATCAATGTTCTATATTCCCCCCGAAAACAACACTATTCCCCCCCTTTGAAAAAGGGGGGCAGGGGGGATTATAAAATCCCATCTTTTTTAAAATAAAAAAAGCAGAGCCTTAATGAAAAGACTCTGCTTTTAATTTTATCAATTGATTAACTCTAGCTATTTAACGACAACTCCCAACACCTTTAATCTCCAACTGCTTAAACATATCACCTTTTTCAATTTCTTTCTTTACCTCTCCAATAGCAGCTCTTAAACCCGGACTGGCTTTAACCTCAAATTCACCAAGCAATGATTCAATCTCGTCTATCAAATCCTGGGGAAAAACCATTGTTCCGCCCTCTTGCATTGCAGTCACTTCAGGCACAAGACTTTCCATCAGCACTGCTGCGCAAGAACAGAGATCCGGATTTTCCATAAGCAGCAAACCAACTTCTACAGCGTGATTATAAAGAAGATTTACATATTTCTTGCCCATCTGGTTTAACAATAATAACTCGTCCCTGAAATTCCTTAAGTTTAATAAGTCATCCTGGCTGTTTTCACCCAGTATATCTTCATAGAGTGCAGAGGCCCATAATAAACAGACATCCCATGTGAAGGTCTGCTCATACTCATTATCACTTTCATCAGATTCAGCCACATTGTTTTCACTATCCACTACTATTTTTAAAGTGTGTTGACCGGCTTGTATTACTGGATCAACCATCCAATCTTCTAAATATGCATAATAGCTGGACTGCAATCCGTCACTTTCCATATAAGCCACCTTAGTCCCATCAACATAGATATCAACATAAAAGGTTTCTGTGATATCTTGAGATCCATAATTTGCAACAGCTATGTCAATATAAGTCGGTTGTCCTCCACAGAGAGTATTCACAATATTTGTTCCTATAACTGAGGAAGGAACAATGGGACCAGACCAGCCTTCGTGTGTATATGGCTTTAGATTAACATCACTGCCAGAAATAGTAGTTGTGGTTGCGGTGCCTCCACCATAATTAATATCAGCTGCATCTGCTCCAAAAATGGTCAATGAATTTTCAACATTTTCAGAAGTCACATACCCAACTCTGAAAAATCCACCATCTCCGGCACCGGGTGTATAAGGTGTAAAATTGGCGGTTTCACCCCAATCAGTACCCCAGCTATTCTTAACAATCCAGCAGGACTGGCTGTCATCGTAACCTATGATAAGCACCAAGTGACCTCCTCCCTCATCACCAGGCTCAGGAACCGGTTGATAGATACCACCAACATAGTCATAGAAATCATCATAAACATACATACCACAGGGTACCGGTTTATTTACCACTACAGCTTTAATATATTCCGGATAAGGCAGATAACCCACTTCACCAGCTATAAAAGAATAACTGGAAATCTTATAAGCTCTTGATGCTACATCGGCACAGGCACTGGCGCAGGGTGGCTCGGTACCTGTCTGCTGAGAAGAATCATATGCAAAACACGCTTCATCGGGTGCACCTGTGTCCCTCAAAAAGTCACACACATAATCAGTATAATTACCTTCACAACCACCGTAATTATACTCTCCCTTCGTTCCAGAAGGGCCGCAGGAAACAAGATACTGTTCAGATAAATCGATCGAGAGACTAAGATTACTCTGCGACAACCTGATGAGAGTTTCCATTGCCCCTAACGTCGCAAAAGAATAACAGCTTCCACAGTACTGCTGATTTTTCACAGAGGTAATCCAGTTGCCTCCATTGTAATTTCGCCAATCAAAAGAAGTGGGTTCACCATAAGGAATGCCAAAGCTCATTTCTTTTGGCATCATCTTAATCTTTTCAGGGAATTTTAGTCCCAGCATCAATTTACGTTCTTCTGAAGAAAGGTCTGAAAGCGAAGTCTTGCCAGCCCTCCACTCATAACCCCTGGCATCAATTTCTTTCTGCAGCTCCCCAATCTCCCATCCAGCCACAGTTGTATAAGAACCACTGCACAAAGCAAGACCTATGATAACAGTAAAAACAATTCCCATTAACCCACTTCTTTGCAATTTCATAACTCTTCCTCCTCTACTATTATTGTTGATAAATTATATGAAATTCATTCTATTTAAGCCGATTTCCTCTAACACAGGTTATCGTCATTAGCAAGAAAAACTTTAGCGGCAGTTGAAACGTGCGATCCTGAATTATGGGTTTATCAGTGAACCATTGCTTTGACACACATCATTTTCTCAGTTATGTGAACTTAGTTTAAGCTGAGTTTATCCTGAGACTTGAAGGGCTTAAGCAATTTCCGAGACGTTTAATTATATTCAGGATTGTATCTTCCTGACTCGACACAAGGAAGATTTCAGCCCTGGAAAACCTGAGATTGGATCTCTTTTCTCATGGTCAGTTAAAAGATTACAATCTGTCTCAACCCAGCCATGAGGTATATGGATAACCTTGGGCATAATACCCTCTGTCAATTTTGCTCTGATTTTAAGCTTACCCCTCTCCGATTCTACCATCACATAATCACCATCCTCCACTCCACAATTCTTCGCATCATCAGGATACATCTCGAGATAAGGCTCTGGATTAAGCTTCCTCAAACTTGGTATGTTACGATGCTGTGAGTGAAGGTACATAGGCTGTCTGCCACCGGTTACGAGTGTAAGTGGATACTCTTTTGCAAAATCCGGCATGGTTAACACACTTTCTTTAGGCTCTTTGAAAACCGGTAGAGGATCATAACCGTTTGATTCTATAGATTTTGAATGGATCTCAATTTTCCCCGAATAGGTATAGAAACCGTCTTTGAGGAATTTACCTGGCGGTATTATTCCCATAATACCCTCAGGATGTTTTTTGAGCTCAACATAGGTTGTTCCAGTAGGCTCTACAACAAAGTCCACAAGCTCTCCAAAGCTCTGCCATGGAAAGTATTTTCCATATCCCATTTTTTTTGCCAGTTCACACCAGAACTTCCAGTCAGCCATACAATTCCTACCATCAACAGCTTTATTTTGCAAATTTAAGGGCATACTTGCAACTTCCTCCCGCTCTAAAAAGAAGGCAGCAGGAAGCACTAAATCCGCATATTTGGCCGTTTCTGTCATAAATAGATCTATGACTGTAATAAATTCCATTTTTTTAAGTGCTTCGCGTACCCCATTTGTATTAGCCAACTGTGGTATCGGTGAACCACCTGCAACGATTAACGCTTTTATTGGACTCTCTTCTTTTTCTAAAATCTTTTCTATTACTACTAACGCCTGAGCTTGATTTATCATACTCACAAACATGGGATGTTCTTCCATCCCGATAGGATCAACTGCTGGCTTAGGAATGTCATCAATGCTGGCAGGTGCTAAAACAGTCGATGAAAGGAAGGTGTTTCCACCTTTAACATCGATGTTTCCAGTAATGGTAAGTAAAATAGAGATTGCTCTTAGTGTTTGAACAGTATTGGTTTGATGTTCAACACCGACACCCGGTATGATACCTGCTGGTTTGGTAGTAGCAAACATACAGGCTGCTTTTTCAATTTCATCTCGAGGGACCAGGGTAATTTTTTCAACTTTTTCTAAATCATACTCCCTAACCATCTCTTGCAGCTCTTCAAAACCTGATGTGTATTTTTCTACATATTCCTTATCATAAAGTCCCTTTTCAATAATCACATTCATCATCCCCAACGCCAGGGCACCATCTGTTCCCGGTCTAACCTTAAGGTGAACATCTGCAAGCTTCGCAATACTAGGAGTTCTTGGGTCGATAATGATAAATTTCACACCTTTTTCTTTCAGTCCTGTAAATATTTTTATTGTGCGGGGCATACTACAACCAGCAAAACTACCGCTGGCAAAAGGGTTTGAGCCCCAAATGATAATACACTTGCTATTTTCTACATCTGCAAAAGCCAGATTACCAAAAGTAGCTATCCCATTTAATAAATGAGGAATAAAACACTCACTGGCAGCAGAGCAGAGGTTTACCGATCCATAAGCGTTAAGAAAACGTTTCATGCAAAACATCGCAATGCAATTCTTTACATAAGTCTGCCCATGATAAACGGCAAGGCTATTGGCACCACATTTTTTCTTTAATTCATCCAGTTTATGAGTCATCAGATCAAGTGCCTCATCCCAAGTAATCTGCTCCCATTCTCCATTTTCTTTTTTCATGGGATGTCTCAAACGATCAGGGGCATACATTATGTCCAGAGCAGCTTTACCCTTTACGCATAAATCACCCTTGCTTCTAAGATGCTCTTTTAGTCCTTCGACTTTCTTCACTTCATTGTCTTCTACAGTTGCCTGCATCCCGCAAGTCCTTTCACAAACACTACAAAATGTTTTAGCAATCCTTTCCATTTCCCATCTCCTCTTGTAAGCAATAATTCAGTTTGGGTGAATTACGTTTTAGCGTGATTATAATATAGCACAATTTAATTGAAAATATCCAGCATCCAGTGGCGTATCTTTGTTGTCATTCTTCTTTGAAATTCCGCAATCCGCATTCGCTTTATCCAGTTTTCAGCATCTTGTATTTTACATCTCCCCATAACTCCACTACTCCATCACTCCGGTATTCATTATCCAGCATACAGTATAAACAACGATTTACTGATCCCTATATCTTTTATTAACACCCTCAATCGCCCTTTCAACTTCTGAAAACAATTTATGGAACAATTTTAGATCCCTTCTCTCCAATCTTATTCTTCCTAAAACTCTTCTAAAACGGTCTATAAAGTCTTTAATATCAACTCTTGGATGGAATCTTATAGTGTGTAAACAAGACTCCAAGTGCTTATACATGTACTCTATCTCTTTGTTTTTTGCCAAATCCCACTTAAAAACCTCTACCTTCCCTTCACCCACAATGTTCTGATATAATTCATAACAATAAATCATTACTGCCTGAGCAAGGTTTACCGCAGGCTGTTTTACTGCTATCGGAATAGTTGACACCATATGGCATGACCTCAACTCTTCATTAGTAAGTCCTTTAGATTCCCTGCCAAAAACAAATGCGATTTTTTTGTTTTTACCAATCCTCTTTACTTCATTCGCTATTTCTTCAGGTGTATGTAGCGGGTAATGACGCCCTCTAACTCTTTGAGTGGTTCCTACTATAAATTTAAATGGGCTTAAGGCCTCTTTTAAATCATCATATACCAGTGCCTTATCAATTATATCCTCTGATTTATGGGCAAGGGCATAGGCTTCCAGTCTCTTATATGGAACAGGATTAATCAGTATGAGCTCCTTTAACCCCATATTTTTCATCACACGTGCAACTGAACCTATATTCTCTGGTATTTCTGTGCTCACCAGTACAATTGATATTTTAGAAAGTGGTGTCATGACATATTAAACCCAAATAATGCATTTGAAACCACAGAGAACACTGAGGGTTAATATAGCAAAAAGAAAAACATTGCTTTCTCTGTATTACAAACCTACAACATCGTGTTTTTTTTAGCAAAGTTTAGTTTCGTTCTTCGTGGCCTTCGTGTTCTTCGTGGTTATATTTGTTTTGGTTGCAGCTGCGCTGTGCACTCTGTGGTTAACTGCAAAATCTGAGTTAAAAAGCTCTGCTTCAGAATAGAAAAAACACAAAGAAGGATTATCATCGTACCTTTTTGTGTTTTTATAGCAAACGATTCAGGCTCACTACCTGTTTGGATATCCTGTTCTAATCCCCTCTTTAAATAGATTTTTTAGCGGGGTGGTGCCAAATTTTACAATCTTTTCTACCAGCTCTGGTCTTTTCTTCTGAATCATTGGAATTAATTCCTGAATCGCTGCTGTTAATATTTCACCTCCGGTAAAGGCATGAAGCGATGCCCTCAAAGGTCCTTCTATAGAGCTGAAAAGAAAGTCAATATCATCATCATTCAATACAACCGGCATAGTAAAAGGTCTCAGATAATCTGTAAAATCATGTTCACCATAAATCGTTCTTTTCCACCACTCAATATATCTTTCAATCCCTTCCCTGTTTATTTTATTGTCAGCCAGAGCAACCGTTATTGCGTTTGCCGCATTCCACCCGCAGAGGATAGCTCCTGTAATCTCAATTTCCTGGCACCAGGCTGCATCCCCTACCAATATAGTATTATCACGGTAAGGTTCCCGTATTGGAGAATAAATATTCTCACAAAAGCCCAGTCTCCTTACTTTCTCTGCTTTTTTGAACCAGGGTGCAAAAACCCCTTCTGAGAGAAATCGGTCTGTCTGTGATATATAATCAATATTGGGATCAAAACCTCCCCCAAAAACAAAGAATTCATCACTATATGCCCTGGGGATTGAAAAGAAGGTAATAGAAGGTTTTTCTTTGCCTACCCAGGTCTTAAGAGAGAGCGGTTCTTCCATCTCGCTACCTATTAAGTCCCACCCAAATCCGATAAGTGTAGAAAAGAATTCTCTTTCCTTATTAAATCCCAGTTTTTTGGCAATTCGAGAATTAGTGCCGTCTGCTGCAATTATAAACCTGCCACAGAAAGTTTCTCCCTCCTTACTTTTAACACATACTTTTTCACCCTCTTTTTCTATATCAACTATGTTAGTGTTAGGGAATACCTCGACTCCATGCTTTTCGCCATCCTCAAGCAAACATCTTAATAAAGACGATTTGTCATGAACCACTGAAACCCTTCCTTCATCTCCCTGGATCTCATTCTCCTGGTAGTTCCCAAAAGGAATACATTTTCCTCCTGGAGAGTAAAACTGCCAGCCGTATAAATTTTTATGAGGTCCATCATACCTTATGGAAAAACCATTTACCGGGAAACAAAGCCTCCCATCTTTTTGATTGAAAGTTATTCGTTCTCCAAAGATATATTCATTGAGAACAAGCACCATCATGGTGCAGGCTCTGTTAACATCTGTAATGTGTTCTTTTCTTTCCAATAAGGCCACTTTAAGCCCGTTTTCTCCTGCTGTTTTTGCAGCCATTAATCCAGCAGGCCCACCACCAACAACAATCAGGTCATACACTTTTGCCATAGCAAACTCCTTCCTAAATTATTACAACTACGAAACTCACGAAGAATTGAAAAAACATATTAAATTAAATATTCTCTAAATGCAACTACTATCATTAACCTTAGATCTCATTTCAAAACTTCATTCAAACCCTACATTTTTCTTTAAAGAAACCATTTTAAATGTTATAAGGAAATAAAATTGAGGGATTTAGGAATGTGTGATGTGAGATATATGATTTTGGACTTTAATTCTGCAATCCTAATTTAAAAATTCTTTTATCCAGTATCTAGAATCTAGTATCCAGAATCATATCGTATTAATCGTCCATCTCATAGTATCTGGATCTTTGCCAAAATATAAATCTCTAATCAACTTACTTATGTCAAACCTCATTGAAATTATTCAAAAAAGGCACAGCGTAAGAAGCTTTATAGATAAGCCTGTTGGTAATGAAATCATTCTCTCTATCGCTGAAGCTGCAAGGTTTTCACCTTCTGCATGCAATGCACAGCCCTGGAGATTTATTGCAGTTACTGATAAAGCTCTGGTTAAAGACATTGTCGATAATGGACTGGGGGGAGTGGTTCCCAATAAGTGGGCAACATCAGCACCTGTGATTATCGTAGGATGTGCTGTATTAAATCTCCTGACCCATCGCATCGGTGAAGCGGTTAAGGATATCCACTATCACCAGATTGATCTGGGCATCGCGATGGAACATATAGTACTTCGTGCAACAGAGATGGGTTTGGGCACCTGCTGGATCGGATGGTTTAAAGCAAAAAAAATAAAAAATATACTAAACATACCAAAAGGCTGGAAGATAATTTCACTTCTAGCTTTGGGATATCCCAATGAGGAGAGTAACCCCCACACCTCACGCCTTAATCTTGACGAAATACTGTTTTTCAACGGAATCAAATAACAATGAACTCATAAATAATTTCAATAACTCCCTCTATCAAAAAGAACCATAAAAAAAGACTCCTAACCAAAACTGGCCAGGAGTCTTATGTATTTCATTTTCTGCTTATTTGGAAAACTCCAGTTAGATTGCCCTGATGAAATTATTAACAATAATGGATTCCCGCTTGCGCGGGAATGACATGTTTTTTCAATCGGTTCCATCCTTGTCTGTCATCCCTGCGAAAGCAGGGATCCAGGAACTAATAGAAAACTGGAGTATTCTAGATAAGCGAATTTCATTTATTAAAATTGTTCTTATTTAGTTTCCTGTTAAACTATTTTTTCTTTTCCTTCTTGATCCCGTCAATTATTTCTTTAAATGCAGGTAATGGTTTTGCACCTACCAGTTTTTTGCCATTAATAAAAAATGTAGGGGTACCTCTTACACCAGCCCCCCTTGCCAGTTTCATATCACTATCTATTACCTTTTTATATTTGTGACTCTTTATATCATTATTAAAAGTACTCATATCAAGGTTTAACTCTTTAGCGTATCCGTTCAGAATAACGATATTTATTTGTTTTTGATTTGCAAATATCTTATCATGCATCTCCCAGAACTTACCCTGAGCACCTGCTGCCATAACAGCTTCTGCAGCTATCATGGCCTGCTTATGAGAACCAAGCGGGAAATTCTTAAATGCCAACTTTATCTGGTTGGGATATGCATCCATGAGTTGTTTTGTAGTTGATTGTGAACGTTTGGAGAAAGGACATTGAAAATCTTGGAACATAACTACAGTTATGGGCGCATCTTTTGGTCCCTTAAAGGGTGCATCTCCAACCGGTACATTATATATTTTATTGGGATCCTCAGCTTGTCTCTTCTTTTTTTTCTTTCCTTCTTTTACATTCTTCCCCCATTTGGAGGGGATTTCCTTCCCGGTTAATTCCTCATCTATTACTTTAACAAAACTATCTAAAGGCTTGGCTCCACTTAAATATCTTCCGTTAATAAAAAAGGCAGGGGTACCCGTAGCACCAATCTTTACCGCCTGCTGTGTCTCTCTATCCACCTGCGGTTTATATTTATGATCACCTAAGCTAGCTTTAAACTGTTCTTCATCGAGACCAAGCTCTTTAGCATATTCCAATAAATTATCTTCTTTTAATTTTTTCTGATTTTTAAAGATGATATCGTGCATATCCCAGAACATCCCCTGCGCTCCAGCAGCCAGAGCAGCTTCAGAAGCTAGTGGAGCATCCTTATGAAATGCTAGTGGGTGTTGTTTAAACACATGCTTTACATCATTAGGATACTTCTCCAGAATTTTTTCTATGGTAGGTTTTGCCTTTTTAGAGAAAGGGCATTGATAGTCGCTGAATTCTATGATGGTGACCTTTGCATTCTTATGACCCCTGAACGGTGAATCACCGACCTCAACCCGATACCTGGTAATCTTTTTTGCCTCTTTGTCCTGAAGTATCTTTATTATTTCACCCTCAGTTTTCCCAGCTTTTATGAGGGGCATAATCTCTTTTATCATACTCTTTGCAGTTTCCTGCTGATCAGCACTCATCCCTGTAACATCCACTGCAATTTCCTCGTCTGGTGATGGTTCTGTCTTTCCCTCCAGATCTGTAACCTTTACTTTCGTGCAACTCAGAATGAAAATAACCACAATACCTATAAGCATCAATTTTCTACTCATCTTTCTACCATCCTTTCTTTTTAATTGTTTGAATTTAATTCAGCCACTGAACTACATGAAAAACACTGAACTGTTTAAAAATATCCTGCGATGATCTGTGGCTCAATCCTGTGTCTCTTTTGAATTGTTACCATAATAATCTGTTCTCTGCCACAAATAAAAACTTTTTGCAACATTTATTTATCAAGATCATCCAGTATCCAGCATATAATATTCAGTACTAATGCGCTCTTCCACTTGCATCATTTTTGCATTTTTTTAGTTCTTCCAAAAAGTTTCCCACTACTCCCAAAAGAGATTCTCTTGGTAATACATCACCTGCAATAATGTATGCCTGTATCACTCTCATTACCCTTACAAATTCTTCTGATTTTCCCCTTTCACAGATTCTGAACAAAGGACAGTACTCACATCGGTCTCTATACTCAACACATAAAAAAAGAGGTACTACTGCAGCCTGCAGTGCTTCATTAAAATGTGCTAAATCAAAAGCCGATTCTAAAAACTCATAAATGCGATTCCATTTTTCAACAGTCAACTCCAGAGAATCTTCACCGGCACTGTATCTTCTCTCCATCTCCTTAAAATCCATTAATTTCTTCATTTGTAAAATCTCACCCTAAATAGAGTTCACCTGACTGCGTGTAATCTGCACAAACTCAACCCAGCGCTTCATAGTAAAAGCCTGATACTGTGTTTGATTCTTAATGTTCTTCCAGAGAGAAGCAACAAGCCATCTCTTGTAAAGTTGGCTTTCACCTAAAGCATCAAACAACTCTTTTTTTAGAACCTGGCATGAATCATCACTTTTCCATTCCTCCTCTAATGGAACATCTTTCCAATAAGAAAGAAGCAGAGAAAGATATTTACTGGTTAATTGTCTCCTTCCACTCACCTTGCTATCTTTAGGCGGAAGGCATCCTCTCCATTTTAGACACCCAACACTACCGATTAATATTTCAAGTCTCCGAATAAATTTAAAGTGACAGGGTGGTTCTGCTCCGCCAACCTCACAGAGAAAATCATATGCCTTAAATCCTAATATCTTTTCTATTTCTTTTTCCAGCATCCTCATCCTTGAACTCCAGTCATTCGGATGGTTTAATGCATGATCTGGGTAAATGCTGACAGGTTTCCTTTCCTTATCTGATCCAAAAAATGAACAGTCAATATGACGGCTTACCAGTCCCAGAAGAGTTCGTTCAACCAGCAATTCCTTAATCTCTTCTTTTTCCCCCAACATATTGAATACCTTAACCTCAATCTCTTCTCCCATTCTACTATCCTTTAATGAAACCTCACCTTTATCCCCACTTTCCCCAAGCCACTTCTTCAGTGAAAGTGCATATGCCGTGAGCTCATCACGCTTATCCGTTCCAACTTGGTAATGGCATCTGCTGGCAGTATCTCCGCTTCCACCAATTGCTTTGCAGATGAGGTGGACACGCTCTGGATAGTCATATCTCCAGATGCAACAGAAATCTATCATAGTTCTAAGATCAAGTATTTCGGGAGTGAAATCACCCAACTGTAATTCCATCTCATTAATCTCTTTAACCTCCTTATCCGAACTACCCAAACCATACCCCGTTAAATTCTCATCGTGTAAATAACGATCCTTTGATTCCCTGGTTCCACACAACAAGTGATAAACATGTCGATAGGGAATCCCTTTCCCTTTCAAAAAATCAATTTCATTATTATTCATAATGTCAAAAAACCTCTTCCCTTTCAGTTAAATCTAGTCACAAGACAGAAATTATGATATATGATGTCCTCAATAACTTCCCACAGTATTAATCCATTAGATGTTGCATATCAAATATTTTAAATTATAACAACTATTAATTCTAAAATAAATTATGCCGCAGATTCCCGCGGATAAATTCAAGTGATTGTATCCCAATCTACTCTGGTATACTGAAATGGAATTACATAATATTATAGGCCGCATCAGTTCATTGATAGCGCTCCCTTATATTCTTCTTCTTTTAGGGACTGGCATCTTTCTCACAACAGGACTAAGATTTTTACCTCTCCGTAAACTTCCCCACACCTTAAAGCAACTGCTTAAGGGAAGGAAACCAGGAACCGCTCGTGGTGATATAACCCCTTTTCAGGCCCTTACCACTGAACTATCAGCCACCATTGGCACAGGCAACATTGCGGGTGTAGCCACTGCAATTTTCATGGGAGGACCTGGAGCAGTTTTCTGGATGTGGGTCTGCGCCTTTTTCGGGATGGCTACTAAATTTTGCGAATCGTACCTGGCAGTTAAATACCGACATGTGCTGAAAGACGGCACCATCTCTGGAGGTCCCATGTGGTACATCTCGCAGGGGTTGCGCATCAAGTGGCTGGCATGGTTCTTTGCCTTTTTTGGAGCCCTATCAGCTTTTGGCATCGGGAATATGGCACAATCTAACTCAGTAGCTCTTGTTCTTTCTAAATGCTGGAATATTCCAGAAGTAACAACCGGAATCTCTCTGGCTATCCTCACCGCCTTAGTTATTATTGGTGGAATAAAGAGGATAGGCAGGGTTACAGAAATCCTGGTTCCTTTCATGTCCCTGATTTATACAGGGGGTGCTCTTTTAATCTTGATCTTTAACATATCGAAAATAGGCGACATATTTTCACTTATTATTAGCCATGCCTTTACACCAATTGCTGCAACTGCTGGATTTTCTGGTGCTGTTGTGTCACAGGCTGTCCGCTATGGTATAATAAGAGGGGTCTTTTCCAATGAAGCCGGATTGGGAAGCACACCTATTGCCCATGCCGCTGCAAAAACAGATAGCCCTCTTAACCAGGGGTTTATCTCCATGTCCGGTGTATTCTTTGACACCCTTGTTATATGCTCCATGACTGCTTTCGTCATCCTCTTATTCCCTGAAGCCTGGGCAAGCGGTGAAAACAGTTCTTCGCTCACTTCTCTTGCTTTCAATTTGGGAATTCCTGTGTTCGGGAAACATATTGTCACTTTTAGCCTGGCTATTTTTGCATTTTCCACAATCATTGGCTGGTCATACTATGGAGAAAAGTGTATTCAATATATATTTGGTTTTTCGGCTGTCTCATCTTACCGACTAGTCTATTGTCTTTTTATTGCCATAGGAGCAATCATTAAAGTCGAGCTTGTCTGGGACCTTTCAGACATCCTGAACGCCTCCATGGCAATTCCCAATCTGATTGCACTTTTAGGTTTAAGCAGTAGTATTTTTAGAGAATTAAAAAATTAGGACGCAGATTATCGCAGATTTACGCTGTTAAAAATAGATGACATTACTTATGTGCTCTATGTTTTCTGAATAAAAAATTGCAGCGCTAGTATCTAGCATCTAGTATCCAGTATCGAACAACTTATCTGTTTAAAATAGCTTCGTCCATACTTTTCGAGAGTTAAACGACAATGAAAACTCTATACAAACAACCCCTATCCAGGACTATAATCAATCACTACAAACGACATGACATTTTTAAGTGTGTCCATCAGTCTCATGTCAACTTTGAACACAGGGTATCAGTTTATCATGTTCTCAAAGAGAAGCAGTGCTATCCTGAAGGGTGTATCTATTTCAACTGGAGATGCCGCCTGTTAAATAAAGGCAAATCCTGTCCCAGAAAGTTCAAGCATGTTGGAAAGAACTGTTTCAACTGTAAAGATTTCTACGATGAAAAGGAAATCTTTAAACCTGAATTGCTGTTAAGTGAGGAAGAGTATCAAATTTTTATTCGTAAGCTTAACCAGTTTGAGGATTGGCTGGAAGAGTTAAGGGGTAAGGATATTGAATTTTCTGGAATCATCAATTCCCTCAAACCCAGTTTTTATAAAAAGGCTCATCACCGGGATAATCAACTATCTTTTGATGGTTTCCTGGTTAATTTCAAAGAGGGCTATATCAACCTGGATCACTTTAACGATTTCGCTTACGCCAAAATCAGCTCCAGAATGCAACATCGCTACAACTTCTGCAAAGGTGATAAGTTAAACTTCTATGGCCGATTGGGTGAAAAAGATGGAAGGATTATCCTCTCAAGGTTAAATCGCATTGATATAGAGGAAAAAGCGGATAATGAAACCTGGACAGAAAGCAAAGCTCGTCTGGCAAAAAAAACAGGGGTCATTATCCCCGTTCAATATGAAAAGTGCCTGAACTGTGATAAAGGCTCACTTTTAGATGTTATTTCAGATTCGACAATACAACGGATGTTATTCTGTTTAGAAGGCATTAAAGATCCAGAGTACTGCGTTTATACCATCTCCAAACTTCTGCTTAAGGATAGTTGCGCAAAAACCCCTGTTCCCTGAACCCTGCCCCCTGTAATTTTTACATCCACCCTCTTGACTCGGCGACATAACCCATGATTCGATACATCAATTTTGCTGCCAGAAAGTCGGGGGATACATTCCCAGGATTAGGAGAAAGTTCCACCAGGTCAAAAGAAACAATCTTTTTATTTTGCGAAATCAATCTTAAGAAATTAATAGTCTCATACCAGTTTAATCCTCCGGGTTCGGGTGTCCCTACTGCAGGCATAATCGCAGGATCCAAAACATCAAGATCTAAGGTCAGGCATACATCATTCGTTAAGTTATCTAAAACTTTATCAGCCCAGCATTCGTTTCGTTTAATCTCATAGTCAGATATAGTAACTACCTGCGAGGTACTTTGGAAATCTGCTTCTTCTTTACTCATACTCCTTACACCAACCTGTACAAGCGGGCAAATCTCGCTTATCCTTTTCCCCACACAGGCATGGTTATAAGGTGTCCCCTGATAATTATCCCGAAGATCTGCATGGGCATCCAGCTGAAGCACAGATAAATCAGGGTACTCTTTTACTAATTCCCTTACCATTCCCAAAGATATAGAATGTTCGCCTCCCACCATCACTTGAAACCTCTGAGATTGAATACCTGAAGAAACAGCTTCAGATACTATGCGCAGCATATCTTCAGGTCTTTCATCAGTTACCGCAAGCGGATTATGTGTATGGATACCCACTCGATAAGTTTCTTTCTTGAGTTCCTCATCATATAATTCCATATGTGTAGAAGCTTCAATAATAGCGCGTGGGCCGTTTCTGGTTCCAGAAATATAAGTTGTGGTTAAATCATAAGGGACAGGCATAACTGTGATCTTAGATTTGTCAGAATCCGAATATTCAGTTTGAATCCCACCATAATTTAAAAGAGTTTCCTCATTCATAATTTTTACACCAACTCCTTTTTTATTCTCTTTAGAAACATTATTATAAACCATTCTATCTATCAATGGTTGTCAGTTTTCAGTTGCCAGTCATCAGTTATTAGTTATCGGCTTTCGGTTAAATGTCTATTGTAAACTAGCTATCTTCTATCCCCGGCTCCCTGAACCCTGCACCCACTACCCTGACCCCTATAATTTTCTTGACTGAAAAAACATAATTGAATACATTTGATTTGTTGGATTCTATCCGGTGGCATAGAAATGTTAGTTATAATTAAATATCAAGTGTCCAGTATCATTCCTTCAATTTCTTTGCAACTATTTTCAATGCAAAACATTTAAATTCAAACCTTTAAGGAGGTTGAGAAACCCTATGGAATATTTCTTGACTGTTTTAGGCATGGTTCTTATCGTTGAAGGGCTGCCCTACTTCACATTTCCAGAAAAAATGAAATCAATAATGGAAAAAATTCCCCAGATGCCCACACACTGGTTGAGGGTATTTGGTATTTTATCAATTACAATTGGACTTCTTTTTATCTATTTAGCAAGAAATTATCTTTATTAAACTAAATGTAATCATTCACCGCAGATAACGCAGAGCATGCGGAGAAGAATATATAAAGAACAATGTATTAAGGAGCTTTTATTTCATTCTTCAATTGATATAAGTGTTCCCATGATAGCTTGGCTGAGCGGCAGGGTAGAATTGAATTATTATGAAGCAAGGGATCTTCGTCTAAATTGAATAATGATTTATGAAGTGCATCTTCCCACAAACCTGTACCTGGTATTGGGGAATATTCAGCCAGGAAGGGACGTGCACCACAATCCATAACGAACTGTATGCTCCTTCTAACTTCTTCAACCCTTTGCCCGGGAAGTCCTACAAGAAGATAGACTCCAATATCCTCTGACTCATAGCCTGCCAGCCTTAAGTATTTTACCGCCTGCTCGAATTCCTTATTATTTACCTTGCCCCCTGTCTGAATCTGTTTATTCTCATCTGTTGTCTCCAAGCCCAGCCGTACAGTCTTAAATCCTGCCTGGAACAACAGCTCAGCAACCTCTTTTTTAATCCCTTTTACATGCAGGCCATTTGGAGTATGGAAGTTACACTTGAAATCCCTCTTGATAATTTCTTTAAACATAGGAATAAATCTTTCACCTGCCTTATGAAGAAGAGCATCATCATAAAAAGCGAAGTCCTTAACCGCATAGCCATCCATCCAGTATGATATTTCATCTATAACCTTAGTAAAATCTCTTTGCCTGAAACTGCTATTTAACAAAGGGGAAGCACAATAGGTACATTTGTAAGGACATCCTCTTGATGTAATAAGGCATAAAGAATCCTGGCGTGACATTAAATCAAAAGCAGGGTATGGCAGTGAATCAAGCTTTTTTAAATTTGGGATGAATGAGGCGCTTTGCTCAGTAAGTTCACTCACTTTTTTCAAAACCGATTCTTCACCTTCCCCATAGGTATAGTAATCTGCTCCCGAATATTTTAAAGCATGTTCAGGACAAAGCGTGGTATATATACCTCCCAGAATCACCGGCACATCAGGATAATGCCTTTTACTTAGCCTGATAGTTTGAAAAACACCCGGATACCAGTAGGTCATCATTGAGGCAACTAAAATTACATCCGGCTCTGGTATCTTCAGAAGTTCATCTTCAAACAGTTCCGGGCTAACACCATACCGACTATACTTACGGGGAATTCCCCTTAGAATTTCTGGTTTTTCTATATTCTCCTTAAAAAAGTGACCAGCTCCATACTTCTTTCTGTTGTCTTTCTTAATCCCCTTTTTATGCATCATCTGAGGATGGCTGGAATCAAGGCAATCTATGAAATATACATCATATCCATTCTTTCTCAGCACACTTGCAATATAAAACAAACCTAATGGTTTTACCCAGAAATCATAAGCAGCAAAATCATAAATCCAGGGATTTATAAGCAGTATGCTTGGTGGTTTATTATTCATGTTGTATGTGTAAATTTATAATATTATTTAACAAAGATTCAGCATACATAGGATGTTCTCAAATATAATTCAAATGATACTGGATACTGGATTCTAGATACTGGATAAAAAAAACTGAAAGAATTATTTTGGATTTTAATTCCGCAATCCGGAACCACGAAGGTCACGAAGAAACACGAAGGAAAACTGCCCCATGCTTTTTATTCTTATCATTTACTTGTTTTGGATTTTGTGCTTTGGTCATTTGTATTTGTCTCGGATTTCGATATTCGAATTTCGGATTTATCATTACCTCCCTGTTCCCTAAACCCTACCACCTGAACGCTATCTCTATCCTTGTCTATTACCACAATTTATGATACCTTGGAATACAAGTTTTACTCAAGAGGTATTATGAAAATATTGGTACTGGGTGCCGGCGCTATAGGTTCTGTTTTTGGAGGTTTTCTTGCCAGGAACGGACATGAAGTAATCCTCTTTGGGAAAGAGCACTGCATCAATCCTGTCAATAGTCATGGCCTTCTCATTGAAGGCATCTGGGGCAGACATCACATTACAAACATCAAAGGATATAGCAGTTTAAATAAAATCGCTCGATCCGAAGGAAGAACATTCGATCTCACTCTCCTCACTGTTAAATCATACGACACAAAGGATGTTATTCTAAAATATGCTCACACCATCGGAAAATCAAACCTCACTGTTTCTCTTCAAAATGGATTAGGCAATCTTGAAACAATTGCAAAAATACTTGGGAAAGATAAAACCATAGGTGGCCGCGTCATATTTGGTGCTGAGCTTGTAGAACCAGGCAAAGTCAGGGTAACCGTTTACGCTGACAAAGTTGTCCTCGGTTCATTAAAAAGTGGCGTACCCATTGAAAAAGTTAAAGAGATAGCAGAGTTATTTGATAAATCTGGAATTCCCACATCCAGCACAGAAGAAATAGAAAAATTTATATGGGGCAAGGTATTATACAATGGCGCTTTGAATCCCTTAAGTTGCCTGCTTGAGGTAAATTATGGTAAGCTTCTGAAAAACGCTCAGACAAAGACAATTATGGAGGATACTGTTAGAGAACTATTTATGGTCATTAAAAAAAAGAATGTGTCGGTTTATTGGAAGGAAGCAGATGAATATATTAAGGAACTATTCGAACATCTCATTCCTGCAACCTGCGATCATTTCTCTTCAATGCTGCAGGATATAAGAAATGGAAAGAGAACTGAAATCGATGCACTCAATGGGAAAGTAGTGATTATGGCAGAAGAGACGGGAATCGACCTTCCCGTAAACAGAGTCATCACTTCCCTGGTTAAAGCAAAAAAAGTAACTCATTAACCATTTACTACCTGACATGAATGAGTAAGCAATGAACACTACTTTGGATCAATTGCTTGATCAATTCTTAAACTATATTACTGTTGAGAGAGGGCTGTCACTTAATACTCTTGATTCCTACAGCAGAGACTTAAATAAATACCTCGATTGTCTCGATAGAAAAGGAATTAAAGATATTAATAAAACATCCGATTTAACTGTCATCTCTTTCACATCCATGCTGAAAAAAGAAGGATTATCGAATCGCAGCATTGCAAGGAACATGACAGCCATAAAAATGTTTTATAAATTCTTAACTGCAGATCACCATATTAAAAATAATCCGACCTTAAACATTGAAACTCCTAAACGCGAGTTAAAGCTGCCACAGGTTTTAAGTATTGATGAAGTTGACTTATTTCTGCAGGCACCAGATAAAAACACACACCTTGGCCTGAGAGATTCTGCCTTTCTGGAATTACTTTATGCAACCGGCCTCAGGGCATCTGAAATAGTTTCACTTTCCTTGAATGATATCAATCTGGAAGCTGGCTATCTTATCGCCTATGGCAAGGGTTCCAAGGAAAGGGTGATTCCCATAGGAGAAGTATCCCAAAATACAATAAGCGAATACCTTGAAAAAGCCAGACCAGCGTTGTTAAAGAACAAACAGTGCCATTACCTTTTTATCACGAGAAGTGGTAAACCCATAACCCGTCAGGGTTTCTGGAAGATCATAAAAAAACATGCATCATCCGCTGGCACAAAGAAAAACATCACTCCTCACACTTTAAGGCACTCTTTTGCCAGCCATCTTCTGGAGAGAGGTGCTGATCTGCGTTCTGTTCAAATGATGCTCGGTCATGTAGATATTTCAACTACTCAAATTTATACACATGTAACTACAGAAAGACTAAAAAAGATTCATAATCAGTATCACCCCCGTTCATAAATTTAATAGAGGAGCACCAGTTATGAGTTCTAAAACTGCTATGCTTGTAATTAATGAGAATCAGGAATACCAAGCCACCTACAAAGATTTTTTTGATAAACATGGTTACAGAGTTTTTCTTACGCAGAATAACTCAGAAATCCTGGATCTGATCAGCAAAGAAAACATAGAAATCGTATTAATTGGGTTCAAAAAACCACCAACCATTAATACATCGCTTATCAAATTTCTTATAGAGATAAAGGATTTTGATCAAAGAGTAGAGGTAGTGCTAATTGCACCTCATTTCCCCCAGGAAACTGCTGTGAAGGCTGTAAAATTAGGTGCCACTGACTGCATCAGCCCACCAGACGATTTAGACAACATTTTGGAATCCCTTAACAATGTGACTGAATATAAAAACATACGTAAACAAACCGGATTGCTTGAACGTGAGATAAGAGAACGCTACACCTTCGAGGGGATGATCAGCAGGAATCTTTATATGCTTGAGATATTTACTTTAGTGAGACGCCTGGCAAAGCACTTCACTACAGTGATGGTTACAGGAGAGACTGGAACAGGAAAAGAGATGATCGCCAAGGCACTTCACGATCTGAGTCCAAGATCGAAAAACAGATTCGTTCCCTGTAACTGCTCGTCCTTCCCCGAATCTCTGCTGGAAAGAGAGCTCTTTGGACATGTTAAAGGTTCCTTTACAGGGGCTACTGATTCCAAACCGGGTATTTTTGAATACGCCAGCGGCGGCACAATTTTTTTGGATGAGATAGGAGAAATGGAAATTCCCCTGCAGGCAAAACTCTTAAGAGTCCTTGAAAACCATAAGATAAGGCGCATCGGTTCTCCAGAAGAGATTCCCATAGATGTGCAGGTAATTGCCGCAACTAATAAAGACCTGCGCGTGGCTGTAAAAGATGTAAGATTCAGAGAAGACCTTTTCTACAGGATTAATGTTGTGGAAATACATCTTCCCCCATTAAGAGAGCGTAAAGAAGACATCCCTCTACTCTGCCATTATTTCCTTTCTCAATTTAATAAAAAATTCAACAAATGTTTTAAGGGAATATCCAGAAAGGCACAAATATTATTAGCGAATCACACCTGGGAAGGTAATGTTAGGGAGTTACAAAACGTTATTGAAAGTGCTAGTATCTTAACTACAAAAGACTATATTTCATACCAGGAGATTTCAAAGCAGTTACATAAAACTGCCGGATTTGTGAAGAGCCCTATCTCATATGGAGAAGATTTAAGCCTGGAAGAAGTCGAGAGACAACATATAGCAAATATTTTGAAAAAACATGGTGGTAATAAAGTTAAGTCTGCAGCTATTCTAGGACTATCACGCCGCTCTCTTTATAGAAAGATAGACAAATTTAATATAACGTAGTAGGTTCATTTATGTGCCTAGATGAAAATATTGTCACGTCATTATGAGGGACAGGATTTCTTGCCAGTTGGTTTGATAATCGTAACCCTGTCATTGCGAGGAACGCAGTGACAAAGCAATATCATAAAAGTCTCGGAATAAGTCCTGCAATCTTTAGGAATGAGTTTGCCACGCCCTTAGGGCTCGGCTTGGCCGAGCTCCCTGGCCGACACAAGTGTCAGCTCGGGCAGGCAGCCAGGCAATGACCTCAATTTTTACGTATGCGAAAATACTATAAGCTGGTGTACTAGTAAATTCAATGTATCGGGACGTGGCGCAGTTTGGTAGCGCGCTTGCTTCGGGAGCAAGAGGTCGCTGGTTCAAATCCAGTCGTCCCGACCAGTAAAATCTAGTACTTAGACAACTCGAATTTCATAGCTAACCTTCTTTTGGTTGACATGCAAGGGGTACTTTTCTATACTAACTTCATCAAGAAGGGACGTCTTAGCAATATATTAATGGATATCTACAAAAGACGTTCCCTTAAACTATTCTTAACAAGGAGGTTTCCATGGGTACTTTACAATTCAAAGCAGGCAAGCTATTCACTGTTGTACTGGCAGCTGTTTTTTTCAGCACTGTTTTTCTTACAGCAGGTGTTGCATATGCAGAGGATAAAACAGCACCAGTTCAGTTCAACCTCAAATCATCGCTGGAAGATAATCTTCGGCTGTTTACAGGTAAACAGGTCAGTGTTACTCTGACTTCAGGGGCAGCATATACCGGTAAAGTAAAAGCAGTAAATATGGGGCTGCTTATTCTTGAAAAACTTTCGGGCAAAAGCTATTTCGATGCCCTGATCCGTACAAAAGAAATCTGTGCTATGGAAACCCAAGTACGGGGATTTTAGCGAAGGCCTGAGTTCTGCACTATGACGGCTACAGCGGGATGAAGAAGTATCAAGTCTATATTTAACATGTGTATCACATTTTGTTTCAAAGATGTTCCTGCCTAAATTCATTCCTCTTTTTTATCTTGGATGTTTTCGGGATCCTTTTGTTTTTTCAGGATGTTCGTCCAGTTGTTATCGTCACCGTACACACCATTGTGTAAGGGTTCTGTTGTTTCCCTGGCCATTGATTCAAGCCTGAGAAACTCACGGTATAAAGTTCTAAAACGCTGTTCGACGACCGGATCGCTGCCGGGCAGCGGCGGATCCCAACTTGCCACCGCATGACGCTGACCGCGGAAGTTGGTTAAAATGATCTCTGGCCGCCCGTGGTCCGGTGGAGCACTCTGCTCTGGAATGCACAGGGATAAGAAATCCTGAGAAATAAATGCTTCGAGTATACGCTCAACCGCACTTTCATCCAGAGTCAGGGGATAAATCTTTTCTTCGAGGTCCTGGGGTGTGGTTTGAACCGAACGAACGAGCACATTCCCGGAGCCATCCACCCACACATCTCTCCCCCCGAAGATCGGCTGTATATCCCGCAGCTCCATATGAACAGCATGCCAGTCGGATGGTGTACCAAGGAACTCAAACGTACTGTTGGGCAATCGATCGTGGTGTTGCTTCAGTTTCAGTTTGAAGTGACGGGCAATTGCTTTATTGTAGCCCATTCCATAGGAATGGGCATTTTCCATTGCCGTGCGGTATTCAGGCGGACAGTCGTCGGAATTGATAGGGTCAATACATCCAATCCCAATCGATACGCTTTCATATGATAGCAGTTTTTCCGGATCGCCATCAATGGCCAGCGGTTCAGGGACTTCTTCGATATCCAGGTAAAAGATTTTTATGGTGCCTTGATCGATATCGAGCTCGGCATCCCGGAGAGCATTTTCAGGCTGATATCGATTGTATTCGTTGATTTTCTGAAGATCATAATCGTCCATGTTTATTTTGACCTCACTTGAGGTTTTTTTACTATTGCCGGGATTATCTTGACGGGAAAGCAGTATGGTGCACCCGGTAAGCATAGAGCAGAGATACGCAAGCAATAAAAAAAGTACATGGGGCCGGGAACGTAAGAGCGAACACCTTTTGATAAATGTATCGCTGGTTTTGCTCATACTGCCGGCCATATTGAAACTGTTTTTATTTTTCAGGTAAAAAACTGAGCTCCCATCCTTCATCACAGTCAATGCCACTACACATATACCATCTTAATCTTCCCTTATGGGGGCCATCCCCGTTATCAATCTCTTTATCCATGAGAATGATGTCGTTTTTTAATTTGCGGCCGTGGTCAATGATGCGGGTGTCAGAGGAAGACAGCCGGGACTTAAATATAGTCGCATCTTTTACATGAGTGAAAAAGGCATACGCATCATATCCTTTTGTGCAGGATCGATACATAAAGAAGAGGATGGAAAAAACTATTAATAGTATTATAATATTTTTCATGGAAAATAGTTTATTTTTTAAGGTGAAAATCACCTGCCGGCTGAGGACTTTGCATTTCGCAAGCTTAACGTTAAAGCATAACGCTAACCAGGGCTGGTAGATTGAGAGTCAGGTATTCTTAGTGTTTCTTTGTGTCCTTCGTGGTTGGTTTTTGTAACATAAATAAGAATCGGGTCATGCGGAATGAAACTTTACCTGAATTTCAGTAAATTGAGGGAGAGCATTTGTCAACCATACTATTAAGGACACCTCCCAGAAGGCCTAAAATTATCAACAATACTGTTGAAAATCTTGCAAGAAGTTCAAATTTTTTTATCTGATTATGCAGGCCACAGAATGTTGTGCCAATGTCCTGTCAGGACAGCAGTTCCGCAACTTAAAATAATTTCTATAAAACTTCCTTCAAAACCAATCA
>CAZOKO010000018.1:0-33985 GCA_964580455.1 uncultured Thermodesulfobacteriota bacterium
AGCTTAGAATACTTTGCCAAAAAAACACGATGTTGCAGGTTTGTAGTACAGAGGAAGAATTGAGAAAAAAGGAGGGGGAAAATGGAAGTTATAAAGGCAATTAAGGAAAGGAGGAGCATCAGAAAGTATAAGTCTGACCCTGTATCTGACAATGATTTAAAAGAGGTGCTGGAAGCTGCACAATGGGCTCCTTCCTGGGCAAACACCCAATGTTGGGAATTTATTATAGTAAAAGATCCTGTGACCAAAAGAAAATTAGCAGAAACACTTCCTTCGATGAATCCTGCACTCTCTGCCTTCACTGAAGCTCCTGTTGTGATTGTAGCCTGTGCCCAATTGGTAAAAGCTGGTCATTTTAAAGGAAAAGCAGTAACCGATAAGGGTGATTGGTATATGTTCGATGTCGCATTGGCTATGCAGAATCTCACCCTGGCCGCTCATTCAAAGGGATTGGGCACAGTTCATGTTGGATTCTTTGATGCAAAAGCAGTAGCACAAATACTTGGGGTTCCTGAAGGAGTTGTGGTAATTGAAATGACTCCTCTGGGTTATCCTGAGGGAGAGGCGAAAGCAACCTCAAGAAAAGAGTTGCACGAGTTCATTTCTTATGAGAATTTCGGTAGCAGATAAATCGAGGTGTTGCAGGTATAGATGAGATTACTATTATGAAGTTCTTTATTACCTTTGAAGGTATCGAGGGCTGTGGTAAAACCACACAGATTTCTCTACTCAAGGATTTCCTTGAAAAGAGAAACTACTCAGTTATCATTACCAGGGAGCCGGGTGGCACTCAAATTGGGGATACAATTAGAAAAATACTGCTTGATTCCCAAAATACTGACATAGATATTCGAACAGAACTTCTTCTCTACCAGGCTTCCCGCGCTCAACATGTAAAAAACATAATAAAACCCGCACTGGAGCGAGAATGCATTGTTTTATGCGATCGATTTACCGATGCAACCTCAGTTTATCAAGGTTATGTTCAGGGAATAAGCAAGGTGTTAATAGAAAATCTTAATCAGTTCACAACCGATAATCTAATCCCCGATCTCACCGTTTTGATTGACTGCCCGGTAGAAACAGGTCTTAAAAGAACAAAGGAGAGATTTAAAACTGCAAACCAGGGAATTAGCGAAAACCGCTTTGAAGAAAAAGGTGTTTCCTTCCATCAAATGGTAAGAATGGGATATCTCCAAATTGCAGAAAAAAACAGCAACCGTTTTTACATTGTTGATGGCAGAGAAGATCCCTCTGCAGTTCATCGGGAAATCCGGACAGCAGTTATTAAGAAGATGGCAGGTTAAATGGACAAGGTGCTAGATATTTCTAGCCTTTGCGAGCTCTGCGGTGTATACTTAAAAATCGAGTAAAGGAAAATGTCATTTAAAAGGATTAAAGGACAGGATAGACAAATAGATATTCTGATAAATGCAATCAAGAGAGGGACTGTTTCTCATGCCTATCTTTTTACCGGTATCCCTGGTATCGGAAAAGGAACTACAGCTACTGCAATGGCTAAGGCATTAAATTGCAAAGCCAATAATGGTGATTTCTGTGACTGCTGCATCTCCTGCAAAAAGATCGGACATCGCACTCATCCTGATATATTCTGGATCGAACCTGAAGGAGACTATATTAAGATCGATCAGATTAGAAGAATGCAAGAGCAGATTAAATATACTTTATACGAAGGGAAGAAAAAAGTAGTGATCCTTGATAAAGCAGAGAGGATGAATCTCCCATCTTCAAATTGTCTGCTCAAAACGCTGGAGGAACCACCGCCTTATACAATTTTAATCTTATTGACATCAACTCCTTATCAGCTACTACCTACTATTAGGTCCCGGTGTCAGAAAGTTATGTTTCAACCTCTGTCGGCAGAATTGACTGCAGGAATGCTCAGGGAAAAGTATGGAGAAGAAACTGAGGAACTTGAACTCACTGCTTCTTTAGCTACTGGAAGTCTTGGTAAGGCTATGCAATGGATGGAAAGCAGTACACTTAAGAAAAGAAAGGAGTTGCTTGAAAAGGTTAATCTACTTAACAAAGGTTTTGTCACAGACATTTTTAATCTTGCCGAATCATTAAGCAAAGATAAAGAAACAATAATGGAGAAATTAGATTTCTTCAGATTATGGCTCAGAGATCTTTTAACATTTAAAGAAACAGATCAATTAAATTATCTTATCAATGGAGACCTTACAGATAAAATTAAAAGCACAGCCTGTCGGTTGAGCCACTCCAATCTTTTTGAGAAATTACAGATTGTAAATGAGGCAGAGTTTGCCCTGCAAAGTAATGTTAATCCCAAGCTTGCTATGGAAACCATGCTTTTAAAACTTTGCCGATAGGAGAATTAATCACCGATCTCAGCGTGCTCTGTAGTGTATTTTTACCGAATCATTTAATGAAAGAATGGAATACTTAATCATTTTTAATAGAGGGTCTTTCTATGAAACTAATAGCAAAAATCAGATTCCAAACGAAGGGGGCAGTTTTCGATTACGACGCACGTGACCTTGATCTGGAAACAGGTGATAAGGTAATGGTGGAGTGGGAGGATGGACTCAAGATGGGAACAGTAATGAAGATGGAAGGATCTGATTCTCCAACTCCATCTCTCAAATCTCATCAAAGAGTCATAAGAAAAGCAACAGAAGCTGATCTTGATTGTGCATCCAGGAAGGGTCATAAAGAAAGGGAGGTCTATCAAGCCTGCATGGAAAAGATCAGGGAGATGGAACTTCCCATGAAATTGGTTAAGGTAGAAAGCATCCCGAATATCAATAAAATTATCTGTTATTTTACCGCAGAAGGAAGAGTAGATTTCAGAAATCTGGTAAAAAGTTTAGCATCTGATTTTCATACCCGAGTAGAGATGAAACAGATTGGGGCTCGCAACCGGGCGAAAATGGCCGGAGGGATCGGCCGCTGCGGAAGAGAGTTATGCTGTTCCTCTTTTCTTCATGATTTTGAGCCAATTACTGTTAGGATGGCTAAGGATCAGGGGCTATCCCTTGATCCTACAAAGATCTCAGGAGTTTGCGGCAGATTGATGTGCTGTCTTAACTATGAACATAAAACATACTGTGAGTACAAGAAAAAGCTTCCCAAGTACGGGAAAAAGGTGGTTACTGAATTAGTAACAGGTAAGGTTACTAAACAGGATATTTTGAGACAAAAAGTTTGGATTAAACCAGACAATAGTAGTAAAGAAATAGAGGTGACTCTTCAAGAAATTAAGAAAGAAGGCTTTTTAAAAATAGGAAGAAAAAAATAAAACAGGCTGCTCCATGGAAAAAACTTTCTATATAACTACACCAATCTACTATGTTAATGACATTCCTCACATTGGTCATGCTTACACTACCATAGCAGCTGATGTCTTAGCAAGATATCATCGATTAGCAGGGTCAAAAGTCTTCTTTCTGACTGGTACAGATGAACACGGTCAAAAGATTCAAGAAGCAGCAGGAGAGAGAAACATATCTCCCCAGCAGCACTGCGATGCAATGGTTGTTCGTTTTCAGGATCTCTGGAAGAAACTCAACATTTCTAATGACGATTTCATAAGAACCACAGAAGAAAGGCATACAACAGTTGTACAGGAGATTCTCACACGTCTGCACAAAAAGGAAGATATATATCAGACAAGCTATGAAGGATGGTATTGTGTACCTGATGAAAGATTCTGGACCGAAAAGGATCTTATTGAAGGATGCTGTCCTGAATGTGGGCGTGCGGTTCAACAGATAAAAGAATCAAATTATTTCTTTCGAATGAGCAATTATCAAAAATGGCTCATCAGATATATTGAAGAGCACGATAACTTTATCCTTCCCAAAACCCGCCGAAACGAGATCCTGGGATTCTTAAAGCAACCCCTGGAAGACCTTTGTATTTCACGCCCACGAAAACGTCTTTCCTGGGGAATACCAATCCCTTTTGACAGTGATTACATAACCTATGTCTGGTTTGATGCCCTTATCAATTATATCAGTGCATCAAAATATCTGAAGGACAACGATAGTTTTTTTTCTTTTTGGAAAAACGCAATTCACCTCATTGGTAAAGACATTCTTACAACACATTGTGTCTACTGGCCAACAATGTTGAAGGCTATGGGTATTGAACCGCCCCGAATGGTATTTGCCCACGGGTGGTGGACTGTAGAAGGTAAAAAGATGTCTAAATCTCTGTGCAATGTTGTAGAACCCAATATGCTCATTGATAATTATGGAACTGATGCTATCCGTTTTTTTCTCCTGCGGGAGGGTACGTTTGGATTAGACTCAGACTTTTCACACAAGTCTCTCATTCATCGCATAAACAGTAATCTGGCTAACGACCTGGGTAATCTTTTAAATCGCTCACTTGCTATGACCATTAAATACTTTAAGGGACGCATACCAAAACCCTCAACCCCTGAAGCAATTGATGAGAGGTTGCATGAAAAGGCAATTCAGGTTATAAAAAAAGTAGATATCCACATGGAGGAAGTAACTTTCCATAAGTCATTGGATTCCATCTGGGAATTGGTGGGAATGACCAACAAGTATATCGATGAATCTGCACCCTGGTCCCTAGCAAAGGATACTGGTAAACAGAAAAGACTGGCCACCGTGATTTACTCTATGCTTGAATCTTTAAGATTCATTGCTGTTTTACTTTACCCCTTTATCCCTTCATCCGCAGAAAAGATGTGGGTGGCACTGGGAATCAAGGAAAAGATAAATCAGCAGAGTCTCGATAGCATTAAGAACTGGGGTATGTTAGCTGAGGGAACGATGGTAACAAAAATACCTCCCCTTTTCCCAAGAATAGAAAAATAAAAGATAACTATTCAGCCTTCTATATTATCCACCACAGAGAACGCTAAGATAGCAGAGGCAATAAAAATATCTGCTGGGTGGGAGTTATCAATCCAATTGGTAAAAAAGAATCATGGCAAAACGCATTTTTAACCTGGCTAATAATTTGACACTTACCAGGATTATTATTGTCCCAGTAGTGATTGTCATCCTTCTTTATTCTACAAGTAAAACCTCCTGCCTTATTGCTGCCATACTTTTTGCACTGGCTGGATTTACAGATTGGCTGGACGGCTATATTGCTCGAAAACAGAATCTCATCACCTCTCTGGGGATATTTCTTGATCCCCTGGCTGATAAGATTCTAGTAAGTATAACGTTGATCATGCTTCTCTCTTTAGACAGGGTCCCAGCCTGGATAGTGGCTATCATTATTGCCAGAGAGGTAGCTGTAACCGGTCTAAGGCTTGTAGTTACTCGTGAGGGAATTACCATTGAATCAAGTAAGCTTGCAAAATATAAGACAGCCTTCCAGCTGGTTGCAGTCGTGGGGCTGCTTATACACTACACCTATTTTAATATAAATTTTCACCTTGTAGGCATTACAACTCTATGGATAGCCATGCTGATTACTCTCTGGTCAGGTCTTATCTATTTTATTAAATTTTTCGAGAAAACCTTTACTCCTTAAAAATATACAAATATCCAACCCGTATTTTCCATAGACTATTTATATTTTAATAAGGGGTGTTAAATGGAAGCAAGGGTATCCATCGTAAAGTGCGAGGACTACGAACCTGAAAGAGTTTATCAGAAAGTGAAAGAGGGAGTAAATCTCCTTGGCGGCATAGACTCCTTTATTAATAAAGGAGAACAGGTACTGCTCAAGCCAAACTTTCTGATAGGCAGGGCACCAGAAAAATGTGTCAATACACACCCGGAAGTTGTGAAAGCAGTAGCAAGATTAGTGTTAGAGGCAGGAGCAAATCCTGTGATTGGGGATAGCCCTCAGCTGGGTAGCGCTTTGAAGGTAGCTGAGAAATGTGGAGTAGCTGAAGTTGCCCGAGAACTAGGCATAGAGATTGTGGAATTTGAACCAGTTGAGATTAAGCACCCCGATGGAAAATCATTCAAACATTTTGTAATAGGGAAAGCGGTTCTTGAGGCTGACAAAATAATCAATCTCCCCAAGCTCAAAACCCATGGTTTGACATTCCTCACACTGGCAGTAAAAAACATTTTCGGATGTGTCCCAGGAGCACGAAAGGCTCAGTGGCATGTAAGTACTTCACAGAAAGGGAGTGAATACTTCTCAAGGATGTTACTGGATTTATATACTTTAATTAATCCCGCATTGTCTATCGTCGATGGAATTATTTCAATGGAGGGTAAAGGCCCTGGATTTGGGAAACCACGAAACCTGGGTTTAATCATTGCAGGTAACGACGCAGTAGCTGCGGACACCGTAATAGCCGAGATAGTAGGGGTTTCTCCAGAACAGTTTATTACATTGAGAGTAGCTTTGAACGAACACTATGGAACTGCCCATATAAACGATATTGAAGTTCTGGGAGAGTTGATTGAAAGGGTAAAGATAGATGATTATCAGTTCCCTCCAAAAATTACTGAAATAAAGGGGTTCCGTAAAACCTTTATGGGGTTTCTTAAAGGATACCTTACTACTCATCCTCTTATAAATAGCAAGCAATGTGCGGAATGCAACAATTGTATCGAGGCGTGTCCTCTGAAATGTATCACTTCCTATAATGGTGGTTTGGCAATAAACTCAAAGGAATGTATCCAGTGCCTGTGCTGTATGGAAGTTTGTCCTAACGGGGCTATTGAACTTAAAGAAGGCTCTTTACTAAAGTTGCTCAAACATTTTTAAATTATTTTTCAGAATCCCTTCAATCGACTATCTCAAGAATCCCATTTTCAGTAATATCTCCATCCTCCGTAATAATGGTGAAGTCATAGTTGCCTGCTTCAACATCACTACCTACCCATAGCATTACCAGAAGATCTGTTGGCGAGAAAACAAACTGTAAAGTGGGAAATATCTCTGGATCACTTGATAAAATAAAGGTGGATCCATTCTTGAAATTTGTATTTATACCACTGATAAGATAAATTCCAAAAGTCCCTCTCCTCTGGGGATTTTCAGGATAAAGGGAAAATCGCGGAGGCGACTCCAGAACAGTAAGAGTAAGCCAGTAAGAATCAGCTTCCTCCGGTGTTAGAACAACCTCACCCCTGAAGATTATATAAGGGCTATAAGTACCTGGGGGAGTATAGTGTGATATCTTAACCTTTACCCAACAATCATCAGATGAATCTCCACTTACTTCTAAAACCTGAATGCCAGGCACATTAAAGATAATTATCGGCAACTCATCTGAATATGGCACTACACCACAAAGAAGATATAAATGGAGCTCCAGTATTTCCCCTTGATATCCTGAATCAGGATAAAACTCACAGGGAGGTGGCATAGAAAATGATATGCCCGTAAATATCAGCAAAACACATAATATGTTTCCCAGAATAACATATCTTTTCCTCATCCCTTCCATCCCTTTTCCTTTTATTATTCCTTATAATTAAACCACATAAGACAATTTAAATCAAGGTAATAAACAGGCGGGGCTTGTTTTTCTTGACAGATAATTTATTTTTGTTAGAATGCCCAACATATTGTGGGCAATCTACAGAAAAGCACAATATAAAGTTGAGTATCATTATCAGTTCTAAGAAAAGGGATAAGGCATGAAAAAGTTAATTCTGGACCATTTAAATCACATCGCAATGGGTGATAAACAGACATATAAAAATATGGTTGTTTTTCCACTGCTTTGCAATAAAGAAATTTCCGTTGACTATATTCTTTTGGATGAAACAATTGAATCAAAACAGGTTGTTATCACTGAAGAATCTGATGACGACATAGCTGCAGAGTTGATGCTTGAGAATCTATCGGGGGAAAATATTTTAATCCTGGGCGGCGAGAGACTGGTAGGCGCAAGGCAGAACAGAGCTGCGAATACAACAATCCTCATTCCTGCACACTCTGTTGTTACTATTCCAATAAGCTGTATTGAACGAAAAAGATGGTATTATCAGGGTCATGGGATTATGAATAAGGATCGGGTTACAATGAGAAGGAACATGGCGGTCAATGAATCACTCATGGCAGCTGAATCATTCCAGTCAGACCAGGGAGAAGTCAGGGATATCTGGGATATGGTAAATGGAGAGAAAATACAGTTTCATGTTGATGCACCAACCTGTCTTATTGAGGATTTCCATGAACACGAGCAAAAACCTCTTGATGAATATGTTAAGCATTTTAGTGTGGAAGACAGCCAGGTTGGTGTCCTGGTTTTAATTGATAATCATGTAATGGGGTGTGATTGCTTCGGGAGATACGACACTCTCCGTAAAAATTTCTCGAGGCTGATTAAAGCTTATGCTCCTGGTACAATCGATACCATTGGAAAGAAGTGTACATTTTCTAAAAGAAAAGCCGCTGATTTTATAAATAATATCAGGATCAGTATAGTGAAAGGAAGGGCTTCTATCTCGCTGGGCACTGATTTACGGCTGGAATCCCAAAAGGTCGCTGGCTCTGCCTTATCTATCGGGAAAGAGCTGATACATTTCTCTGCATTTGCCAAGAAAGAGAAAGATAGCATGAAAAAAACCAGATTTTTTGAGAGGATAAGCAATAGCAACCTGCTAAACGTTTCAGCAGCATAATAATCTATGCTATCCTTTTATTTCTGACATCGAGGGCAGAAATGGCAACTGCGACCGGAGAGTTTGACCCTTCTGACAGGAGTATCACACCTCTGACATGGTTTTTCTTCCCTTTGATAGACTCGATGAAAGTTTTGATAACGCCCGCTCTCACCAAAGAAACTCCGATAATCCGCAATGGTATCCCCTCCACATGCAATGGCTTCTCTTAGTATGGAACCTATCGCCCCGTACAGCTTTTTTAACTCTTTAATTTTAATTGAGGATGACGGTTTCAAAGGATGAATCCCTGCTTCAAATAAAATTTCATCAGAGTAGATATTCCCTATCCCGGCAATTCTTTTCTGATCCATCAAAAGGGATTTAATTTTTACCGGTGAAGAAGTTATTTGCTTAAGTGTCTCAAGCGTAAAACTTTTATTCAATGGTTCTGTACCCATTTTAAGTGTTTTTTCCAAATCCCCCTTTGTCGTAATGTAGACTTCTCCAAATTGTCTAACATCTCTAAAAAGAATCTTCTCCCCCCCACCAAAATCAATGACAATATGAGTATGTTTATCTTTGCTGACAGGAGATTCAGGATAGCTCCATAACATTTGACCAGTCATTCCCAGTCGAAAAACAAGAACATCTGCAGAGTCCAGGATAAATAGCAGTGATTTCCCTCTCCTTTTTATATTGGCAATTGTCTTCCCCTTCACCCTGTTTATTACCTCTTTCCTCGAGGCATAACGTCTTACCATTTTGGAAAGCGAGACAACAATATTTTTTATCTTCTTGCCCTTAACTGTTTTGATCAAACCCCTTCGAATTGTTTCAGCTTCTGGAAGTTCAGGCATGTTATAAACTTACCACTTATGAATTTCCTAACAAATGATTCAGTGGGTATATCAATACAGTAACACTTAAAAACGATACTAGATTCTGGTTTCTGGATGCTTGATAAAAAATGAATTTAAATCCAATATCCAGCATCTAGTATCCAGTATCAAGCAACCAGTTCCCAACATCCTGTCCACTTAAATAATACCAAGTTATATGCTACATCTCAGACTTCTTTACTGCAGCGCGTTCTTTAGCTTCTTTTCTCAGCTTGCTTGTAAGGAGTTCTCTTTTTATCCTGGATACCTTGTCGATTATGAGAATACCATTTAAGTGATCTATCTCATGCTGGAGTGCTCTTGTCAGTAAACCCTCAGCATTAATTACAACTTCTTCTCCTTTTTCGTTAAGCCCTTTCACCTTAACCTTTTCACTTCTTTTTACCTCAACCATAACTTCTGGCAGGCAGAGACAGCCCTCTTCCATCTGGGCTTCACCTTCATTTTCAATGATTTCCGGATTGATCAATACATTCAATCCTTCCCCCACATTTACAACAATAACACGTTTTAGTACCCCTATCTGGATTGCCGCCAGCCCAATACCACGCGAGGCATACATGGTTTCAGCCATATCTTCAATCAATTCTTTTATTCCTTTATCAATTTTTCCCACATGCTCCGATTTCTTCCTTAAAATGGGATCTGGATATATGACAATCTCTCTTAAAGACATTATAACAGTGCCTCCTCTTATTTTTATCTCAACATTCACTCAAGATGATTGGTCCATTACTGGTTATAGCAATAGTGTGTTCAAAGTGAGCAGACAGTTTTCCATCCACGGTTACTGCTGTCCAGCCATCGGGAAGGATTCTAATTTCATAACTTCCTTCATTAACCATAGGTTCCAGCGCAAAAACCATTCCCTCCTGAAGTCTGGGATTGGGAACAGGATTTCCAAAATTGGGTATCTGGGGTTCTTCATGCAGAGACCTTCCTATACCATGCCCAACAAAATCCCTCACTACTGAAAATCCATGGCTTTCCACCCATGCCTGAATTGATTGCGAGATATCAGACAACCTGTTTCCTGCTACTGCCTGTCCAATTCCTTTGTATAATGACTCTTCTGTAACTCTTAACAGTTTTTCCACTTTATTCCCAATATTTCCTACCGGCACAGTTATGGCTGCATCACCATAAAAACCATTAAGCTTTGCACCAAGATCCAGACTTATTATATCGCCTTCCTTAAGTTTCCTTTCATCAGGAATTGCATGCACGATCTGCTCGTTAACTGACGCACAAAGACCGGCAGGAAATCCTCGATAACCTTTAAAAGCAGGAGTAGCACCGTGGTTTTCTATAGATTGTTCTGCCCTGTCATTTAATTCCCCGGTCGTAATCCCGGGCTGCACTGTCTGCCTGAGCTCTTCAAGCACACGTGCAACAATCTGGTTGCATACTTTTAACTGCTCTATTTCCTGTTTTGTTTTAAGTATAATCACAATGTGTACTTTCCTTTCAATAAGTAAAAAAATAACTGTTCTAACTTATTGTCATTTATATTCTTCTCCGCGCACTCAGCGATCTCTGCATTGAATAGTCACCCTGCAACTACCTTTTTAATTGATAATACAAGTCACTGCCATAAGTAATGGATTCGATTCTCCCCTGTCGTTCCAGCAGGTATACATACTTTGTCGTTCTCCCTTTCGGCATACCTAAAGAATCAGAAATCTCAGAAAGATTAAGGGGACGCCTTCTGATTATATTGATGATTTTTTCCGGGATATCTGTTTCGATGGTGTTCTGATTCTCTTCAAATCCAGCTACTACCTCGCATTGTTCGCCTAACAGCTCTTTTATTTTATTAAGATCTTCATTCTTTACAGGTTCAATCACCTTATCTCCTGCCGGTCTCACTGTAGTATTAAGCTGTATTTTATCAAAATCAATAGATGAGATAACGCTTTTTAACTTTTCTATTTCTTCAGGGATATCATTCAACCCTTTCACCATCATAACCTCCAGCCACATCTTCCCTGGAAATACTTTTTTAAAACTCTTCAAACCTGATATCATCTGAGTTACATTCAGGTCCGGATGAGGTTGATTGATTTCACAAAAGATCTCCTGGCTGGCTGCATCCAGCGAAGGAACCACCAGATCTGCTTCCATAAGCTCATCCCTTACACTTTCAAGGTGGAGAAGTGTTCCATTGGTAAGTACCGCAACCGGGATATCAGTTATTTCTTTTATTGAAGTAATAATTCTTCCTAAATCTATATTGAGTGTTGGTTCACCAGACCCGGAGAGCGTTACATAATCGATTTTTTGATTCTGTTTCAAAGCACCTTTGAGTTCAGAAACAACACTTTCTAAAGAGATATAATCCCGCCGCTCTAGGGTTTTGTGAGTTGTCCTTCCTACCTGACAGTAAATACAATCAAGACTGCAGGTTTTAAAAGGCACAAGATCAACCCCTAATGAAAATCCAAGACGACGGGACAGCACAGGTCCAAATATATGTTCCATGATCTTTTACTTAATACAATCTAAATTAAGACAAATAAAATATCTATTGTAACTATTCAGCTCGTTCTCATTCCTGCGAAAGCAGGAATCCATATCAAGTCAAAACGCTGTCCCTGGATTTCCGTTCACCAATCAGAGCCGTAGACAAGTTTCGCGGAAATGACAAATTGAGAATTTTTCATTTATAGCATATAGTAGCCATCGTTTTCTGTGGTTGAACAGTTACAACAAATCTAAGTCAAATCCTTCGAAAGAAAAAACTTATATGCTTTATGGGTCATATAGGCATCTGCCTTGCTTGATACTTCAAAGGGTGAATGCATGCCTAATAACGATGTGCCGCAATCAATTATCTCCATTCCATAGCTGGCAAGGAATTTGGCAACAGTTCCTCCACCGCCTTCATCCACTTTGCCAATCTCTCCTGTTTGCCAGACTATATTATTCTGATTGAAAAGACGACGAATCATCCCCACGTATTCTGCGTTAGCATCACTCGAGGCATATTTACCACCCGACCCTGTAAATTTGGTAACACAAACACCATAGCCCAGCTTAGCTGCATTTCTCTTTTCATGTACTTCCTGGTAATCGGGATCCAAAGCTCCATTCACATCTGCAGAAATGGCATGTGAATTTATAAGTGCCTGTTTCAAAGAGTGCTCTTCTAACGGCGCGCCAGTTTGCTTAAAAATATCAGCAACCATATCTTCAAGGAACCCTGATCTGGCACTGGTATTACCTTCACTGCCAATTTCCTCCTTGTCGAGGAAAAGGGCAATGGCGGTCTTTTGGGGCTTATCCATCTCACCGATAGCTCGAAGACTGCTATAAGCACAAATCCGATCATCCTGCCCGTAAGCACCGATAAGACTCCGATCCCACCCAATATCCCTTGCCTTCTCGGCAGGAACCAGTTCGATTTCCGCACTAATAAAATCTTCCTCGACTAATCTAAATGTCTTATTAAGGTAATCCAAAATCTGTAGTTTAATTCTCTCCTGTGCATCTTTGTCAGGGAAAGGGATGCTTCCCACCAGTACGTTTAACTTTTCACCTATGATTGCATCCCCAAGCTTTTTCTCATATTGAGTCTTTCGAGCCAAATGAGGAAGGAGGTCCAGGATGGTAAAAACAGGATCATTATCATCCTCTCCTATTCTTACATCAAGTTCCTTGCCATCATTTTTTATAATCTTCCCATGTAAGGCAAGGGGGCGGGACACCCATTGATATTTCTTTATTCCTCCATAGTAATGAGTTTTCAAAAAGGCAAGAGCTACCTCCTCATAAAGAGGATTCTGTTTCAGGTCCAATCGAGGAGAATCAATATGAGAAACGATAATCCTTAAGCCTTCCACAAGAGGCTTTTTTCCTATTACTGCCAGACCAATTGCCTTTTTTCTATGCACTTTGTATATCTTATTCCTGGCAGAAGAAGAATTTATTCCTTTAAAGCCAGTCTTTCGGGCATATTTCTCAATCTCAATAACTGCTTCCCTCTCTGTTTTAGCCACATTGAGGAAGTTCTTATAATCTTCCGCAAAATTGAAAGCCTCTTTCTTCTCTTTAGAAGACAGTTTATCCCAGACCATGGTAGACTTTAACATGATCTTTTCTTTAATCCTCTTTGTTTCCTTCTTCTCCTTGTCCACTGGCATACCTTCTCCTTTCCTTGAAATACAATACTATTCAGGAAAATCTACAATCTATTGAAGTTAAAAGAGTTTTTCTATGCAAATCCATCAACTATCCATATGGAAAGATAACAAACTTGCATCGGCAAAGTCAAACGGTTTTTTCTTTGCTAAATCAAATTGATTTAAACACAGAGGCATTGAGAAATAATCAATTTTTAAAATTTTCGTTTTTAACTACTGATCAGGTTATTATTTATGTTAACGTTTTAGGCTCTATGGACGATGCCCTTGATGGTAGTTATTTACCGTAACATGCTCAACAAAGTATTGATAATTTCGGCTTTCTGGGTGGTGTCCTTTACTGTAAGGTGAGCTTTAATTTATCCTTAGCTGTCTTGCCATCATGTTCCCCTGAATATAATATCTGTTTCAGGTCATCTAGTACAAATCAGACCTTTATTCAAATTTCAAGCCCCGTTGTTTTGTGTGACCCCATTGTTTTGACTTGAGTCGCGCGGAGCGCTGCTCAACATTTATTATACTAAAAAATGTACAAAAAGGGTTGAAATTGTCTCCACAATGTCTTATTGTACCTGTATGAAAACATTCAAGTGGAATGCCGAAAAAAATGAAATTCTTGCCAAAGAAAGCGGGATTACTTTTGAGGAAATAGTCCAGAAGATTGGATCAGGGGCTAATGTTATAGAAACGGACCACCCGAATAAGAAAAAATATCCAAATCAAAGAATAATTATAATAGCTGTTGATGGGTACGCTTATTTGGTCCCATGCGTTATAGATAAAGATGAGTATTTCCTTAAAACGATAATCCCAAGCAGGAAGGCAACCAAGAAATATTTTGGAGGATAAAATGACCAAGAAACAAAAAAGGATAATCCTTGATGGATACGAAAAAGAAATTCTAGAGGCATACGAGGATGGAAAGCTAAAGCCCTCTAAATCGCAAACTGATTACCAGACAATTGCACGGAATACGATGAAGAAAAGCAGGAAAATAAATATAAGGATATCTGATAATGATCTTTCAGCCTTGCAAAGAAGAGCTGCACGGGAAGGTATCCCCTATCAAACATTGGTAGGCAGTGTACTTCACAAATTCGCCAGCGGACTCTTAAAATAAGCAAAATAGAAAAATCCGGGCATAACAATCAAAATCACCGGACGTCAAAGACGCCGGTGATTTTTACAGTGTGTTGAGTTCAGATATATTCAATATATAAGAATTCTTTAATTGACAATATTTGTGATTGAGCTTCCTTTTTGATGGGGTAAGGATGGGAAATAATCTCTTGTACTTCAATAAAAAGGACCGCAAGATTTCTAACGTAGCACTGAGAACCTCAGATTATGATTTATGTAAGAAGTGAAGGCCATTATTGGAGGTAGTTTTCAGGAAGGTGTTTACTGAAAGATACTCAACGAAGTGTTGATAATTTCGGCTTCCTGATCGGTGTCCTTGATGGTAGAATGTTAAAATTTTAAGGGGTTAATTGAAACCACAAGATGTTGTGTATTAGAAAAGTGGAAAAGGAGAGGTAAGAGTTAATGACAATAATTAGTACCACATCATGACTTTTTTTGAATAAATGAAAACAAGCCTTTATATTAAATTGAATCTTAAAACCGAGTAAATATTACTCCATAAGCTTAAATGATATGGCTGCCAAAAAACCAAACAGGGTGCTAAGATCCACCGCGCTCGCATTCCCCATATGGACCGTCTCCGGTATCATGGCTGCGGTAATCATTGTAAACATCTCTCCGGCAGACAGGCTTGACAGGGGCCTGCACCGAACTGCTGGATAACAGACTCTTTGCCCAATACGGCCTGTACCTCTATGCTTTATTTACGCTTCATTAGTTTTTTTTCTTCCCGTATCTTTTAGAGGAAAAATAAAGAATGCAGCGACAAAATAGCACAGAGCCATGAAAATGAATCCCGGCCACTGTGAACCCGCGATGTCTATTATCTTACCCGTAATGATCGGTCCGATAAACCCACCGAAATTGCCGACCATAAATACAAGTCCTATTGTAGTCCCAGCCAGCTCAGGGCCGATCCCTTCGGTTTCAACAATTGAGACCATAAATATCGGCGCGATGCTCCCCATTGCAGCCCCTGCAACGATCAGTGAAATAATTAGGGGCAGACCATTAACAGTTGCAAAAGCAAAAACACATAAACTTTGAACAATAGTGCCTATAATAAGAAACGGTTTTCTCCTGCCCAGTTTGTCTGATGCAGTCCCGCCTGCAAGTTTAAAAAGGGCATTTGATCCCATCATAACTGCAACAAAGGCGCCTGCCTTCCCCGCACTAATTCCTCGTTCTGTCAGTATAATAGGAAGTAGCGCAAATATTGATGATGTACTTATAAAGCGACACAGATAAAATAATGAGGTTAGCCATATAGCCTTAATTTTAAATACTTTTTTGAAAATCTCCTTAAAACCAGCCTTTTTCGCCTTGGGAGCATCCTGGACTTTTCTATCACGAAACAAGACCATCCAAATAAGTCCAGTAATAGCGGTAAGTATTCCCGACACGATCATAACATTGCGCCATCCTCCTAAAAAAGGCGATAGAACTCCGGCTGCAACGGCCATAGCCAGCGCTGCTGCCAGTGTCATTGCCAGAAGTGCAATTCCACTTGCCATGGCAAATTCATTTTTAGGAAACCACATGCTGAGGGATTTGGAAATATTGGGCGCTATGGCAGTGGTTCCTATGCCAATCACAAACATGCATGCTACAAGTTCATTGGAACTATCGGCAAACCCCCGTAGAGCACCTGCCAGTGCAGTGAGGATAATAGCCATCCCGAAGGTCCATCTTGACCCGATCCTGTCTGTAATGGCGCCGCAAACTGGAGAAAAAATAATGGACGGCAGTGTAAGTATTCCCATGATCAGCCCAATCTGGACCTTGGTAAGGGGAATTTCACCTCCAATTTCCTTGAACAGGGGCGGTATACACTGAACACCGAGAAAAACTATAAAAACGTTTAAGAAAAGAATGGACAGAACAGCCCAGCGAAAAGGGCTCTTTTGATCATCAACACCTGTTTGTTCATTCATCTTCGCTCCTCCGGGATTGTCTGACGTGGGGGGTCAAACCCTAAAAAAACTATGCGAGTTCTATAATAATTCCATCCCTCCTATTTTACTTCTGGACTACTAGTAACAGAACTATGTATTGATTGACAAGGAAAAAATTTTTTTGGAGGATTAGAGGATGATTCTTATTGAAAGGCTCTGTCCACAAAATATTGTGGTTCATCTGATGGGCTTAAAAGTTTAACATACTTGCAAGAAAAAACAGTCACTTGCAGAGCACTTTTACTTTAACATACATCTGCAAATATTAAATATTTCGGCTTTCTGGTTGGTGTCCTTGATGGTAGTAATGTTAAATTTCAGCGGACAGAGGGGAGACACAACATCAGGGGGGTATTTAATAAATAAGGATTCGAGTTATGTCAGGCAGTTTAGGGATCAACCTTGTAAGTCTTTTGTATTATTTAAAATAATTGACGAGTTTTTAGTAGGAATATATTTGAGACATTTCACAACATTATATCTTTCTTGATGCCTCGTTCAGCATGTTATATCTTCGCTGGGGACCAGAAGAGTAATGCAGGCAGTTACTGTTATACACTTTACCTCTATCAGGGAGATAAAACAGCTTTGTTTTACTTTGCTTTTCCTGTAGTATTTGTTTTGAAACAATTGTGCCTCATACGAAACTATAAAATGAACTGCGGTGTTTTTATACTTTAATTCATTTACCAAAGCCCAGGTGATAAGAACAATGGTAAAAGTATTTTCTATCCTTTTGCTCTGTACAGTATTTTCATGGCTGTCAAGCTGTTTTACTGACAGTACTATAAAACTAGACTTTGAACAACACCCTGTCGGTAATCGGGACAACACACAGGACAGTGGTTCCTGGTGGGGAGAAAATATAACTAAAATAACTCATCATGGGACCAAAACTTATACCTTCGTTATCGATAAAACTGTCTCTCCTAGAACCGCTTTCTTATATGAAAAAACAGATGGTGAGGGGTGGGTCGAAGGGAAATCTTTTGTGGTTTCAAGACCTCCTAATATACTTGTTGATTCTCAAGGTTATGTGCAGGTTATTGGATTTGAACCATTTGATTCTTTCGCTTCAATGTATGATGGTCGATTGTTTCATGTGAGATTTAATGCTGCGAACACTGTGACCGGTGAATACACCAAAACTTATATTACTGAAGATTATCGGCCAAACTTACCTGAGATAAGCTCTTATGCCACGATTTATTGTGGAGCAGCTATAGACACAGATGACAGAATACTGGTTGCCTACAACAATTCTGTACAATCACATACGCCGGGCACGCACAGTCTAGGCGCTAGAATATATGATCCTTCAAATCAAAGCTGGTCATATGAATCCGTTGCAGAAGATATGATTTCACGACACGCTTATCCGTTTGCCTTTGTTTCAGCCACATATTTTCATGTATTTGCCATAGAAGATGATTATGACTCGTATTATGAAGCAATAGGTCAGCCGTATAGTGAATATCCCTATCGTTATGGCATGGCAAAACATTTTCAGCGACCGATATCAGGAGGTAGCTGGGAAGAAACAACACTCATTGATTTCAACAGTTCAAAAACAAAAGAAGAAATATGGAATGTACGTTTGCGCATCGTTGACTTCCATGTGGATTCAAGCAATACCATTCATGCTTTGATTCGATATACAGAAACGGGCGATTTTGTACCAAAATGTTTTCATTACACGAAAAAAGAGAGTGAAAAGGCTTGGGCAAACAAAGAAATCCTTCCGAATGCAAATAAATTGACAGGGCTGTACTGGTCAAGAATTTGGGAGCGGGATGATAGTAAATTGTTTTATATATGTTATTCTTGGGGGAAACAGGTCTGGCTGTCTCCCATAAACACAAATACTTTATACACAATATCAGGTCTTGAAAGTCAGTATAAAAAAGATGCAACACCATTCATCTCAAGTGTCAGAAGTGGCTCTCAACCAAGTTCTGATATTTACATAGTGATCTACTCTGGGTCTTATGAGATCAAAGCTATATCTTTAGATGTTCCCACTTCGGGAATATAATCTTGGAATTTTATGCAGCATCAGAGATTTTATATAGTGAATTTCGGGGAAAGGGCTTTCATTTTAAACAAATCTGGGAGGCAGAGGAAAAGTAAAATAGGGATTAACACCTGGAAACACAAGAATGGGAGAACTTATTCCTTGATTATTTACTCGTTTCTTACTAAAGTGAATAGATTCCAATCACGCCATCGTAAGAGATGAACAAAACAAGCTTCTTCAGAAAGGGAATAACCTTAATGAAAAATCTGGCAGACTTCATCATTGAAAAGAGATTAGTAATTCTCATTGTAATCTCACTTATCACCCTTTTCTTTATGTATAGAACAGCACAGATTGAGGTATACACCAAATTTGCTGACTTGCTACCCCAGCAACATGAATACATAAAATTGCATAATCAAATCAGATCTAAGTTTGGTGGTGCAAATACGATGAATATACTTCTCCAGGTGCGAGAAGGAGACATCTTCAATGTAGAAACACTTCAAAAAATAAAAGATATTACGGAAAAACTGTATTTAATCCCTGGTGTAGATCGCTTTAAAATATTTTCTATTGCGGTCAATAACATGGTGGATATGGTTGTAACTTCTGGTGGTTTTGATTTCCAAGCTTTGATGTGGCCTGATGTACCGCAAACGGCTGAAGAGATTGAAAAACTCCGGGATAGGATTTATGCCAGTGTTTTCTTTGGTAATTTTGTCTGGTTTGACAGTAAAAAGTCCCTTATTTCGGCGGACTTTTTTGAAGACGAGATCGATTACTCGGTTACCTTTAAAGAATTTCTCAAGTTGCAGGAAAAGTATGAGGATGACAACCACATTCTTTCCATCAGTGGGGAGCCCTTGCGTATTGGATATGTCGACTCCTACGTGTGGCCCATTTTTAGAATTATGATCATCACCTTTCTCGTAATGTTCCTCCTCTTTTACTATTGGTATCGATCTCTCCGGGCATCGGTGATCCCCTTTCTAGCTGCATTTATCAGTGGTGTATGGGGAATAGGGTTCATGGACCTTTTAGGTTATAATCTGGATCCGCTTATTCTGGTTTTTCCCTTTCTGATTGCCTCACGTGCAGCCTGCCACACTGTTCAAGTGATCAAACGATACACAGAAGAATGTTTAATCACTCAAGACAGTAAAAGTGCCTGCAAACGGGTAATAGAAGGTATGTGCATACCAGGTTGTACTGCAATAACAACAGATGCTATGGGTATTATTCTTATTGCATTAACTCCTATCCAAATTCTTCAAAAGATTACTGTTGCCTGTACCTTCTGGTGCGTTGCCCAGATTATCATTGCCATAATTCTGGTTCCCATTGGATTAAGTTACCTTCCAATATCTGTAACACTCCTTGAGAAATTTAAGAAAAAAGGTGTTCTTGATCGAATCTTGGCTAAAACAGGATCGCTAATTGGGGGGAAAGGAAGTCTGGCCGTTTTTGCAATGGTACCCATACTGATTATCTTTGGCTATTTAGGGGCACGGAATATTCAGGTAGGAGATGCCGTTCCTGGTTCTTCTCTGTTTTGGCCCTGGCACCGGTTAAACCAGGATGGTTTTAGAATCGCCTTTAGTGTGCCCATCCTGAGTCCTCTCTATGTGGTTATAGAGGGTGAAGAACAGGGTGATTTGGTGTCATGTCCGGGAAAAGAAAGAGAATTGTGTGGTGATAATTTCAGAGATATATATCGGTTTGAAAGGTTTATGCGGGATACACCAGGACGGCTGGTAATGTTTACCAGTTCTATTATTACCACTTTTCCTGGTTCAGGCTGGCTCATGCATGAGGGTGATCCTAACTGGTACTTCTTCCCCCAGGAAGATAGGGAGATTCTTTATGGCTACCGTCGAGTAACTGCAACGGGTACACCGGGTAGCTCAGACAGGTATGTGGTGACCGATGTGGACATCTCAGCCAATATTGTAATCTACTGCAGGGATAAGATGACAGGTACTATCAAGACCATTATTGCAAGGGTTGAGGATTACATAAAAAATCATTCGAAGTTAGCGCCTCCCATGAAATACAGATTAGCAGGGGGTGCCTTTGGGGTTCAGGCAGCCATCAATGACATTATTGAAACCTACCATTTCAGGACACTTGGCTGGGCATTGCTTGCCATTTTCATCATATGTTGCGTAACCTTCAGGTCCATGGTAGCCGGATTTATATTAACCATCCCCCTGATTGTGTCCAACCTCATTGCGTTTTCTATGATGGCCACAGGGATGTTCAATATCCTTCCCACGCCCATTACTATTACTACAAGTACCTTGCCGATTTCTGCAGTGGGAATAGGATTGGGAGTTGACTATGGTATTTACATGCTTGGAAGAATTGTGGAAGAATATAAGCATAGAAGTGACCTCAGGGAAGTTATCAAAATTACAATGACATCGGTGGGAGAGCCAATAGTTTTTACAGCGTTTGCAATGACCGGAGGTCTTGTTGTTTGGGTGTTTTCTCCATTAATGTTCCAGGCAACCATGGGATTCTTTCTTGCAACAATCCTTCTTCTCAATATGCTGGGGGGACTGCTTCTGGTGCCAAGTTTTGTAGCTGTCCTAAAACCGAGATTCATAACGGGCAAATAAATCTTCACCAATGGAACTTAGTTTTTTTGCCAACTTGGTATGATTAATTGGTTGCTTTAAAAATAGACTTTCCCCCTACCCCTCTCCCCTCAGGGGAGGATATTTCTATGATCACAAAAATAGTTACCAACTCAGAAGTTACCATAAGATGTGCTAATGGAACTTAATGCCAAGCTATTTACTACAACATGTTGTGCCACCTACAATGAGCTTAAAAGTTCACATTACTTGCAATTTTTGCAACTCGCCTTCAATTAATATTTATCACATATTACATCTGGTAGTATCAAAAATTTCGGCCTTCCACTATTTGCTAACGATGGTGTTAGTATAAACTATTTGGTATGATTTCTAAAACAACAACTCTCCCAGTTTCATGCCCAGTTCCTCAGTGGATAATCTTGGCAAATCAGAGAGAATACGCGGGGACATTTTTTTAAACATCTGACAGAATTTGTTCTTTTGCTGTTGACCCTCATCAATGATGACAGGGTCTTTTAATACAGCATACCCTTCACGATTATTGACAAACGAAAGATAGAGATCTGCATAATCAAGAAACCATTTTAAAGCGGTATCCTTATTTTGTGTATCGATATGGGCTGTCAACAAACCACCTGAAGAGAAGGCCTCAAGACCGGGAAGTGACACATGAGGATAAAGTCCCGGTAAAGACTCAAGACTCTGCCTGAGTTCCCGCACCGGTTTGCAAAAAGTCTCAGTGTAGCGCTTATCCTTTGACATAGGAGGAATTTCAGCTCTGCATTGAATGTATTTGTCGAAATGGATAGAACATTCCATATTAAACAATGGAAGAGGGTAGGCATCACTGGGTATAAAGGTTGCAACTGTCAATTCACCCACATCAAGGATGCTTTTATCATCCTTGTTTTTAATTTCACCTTCCTCTAAAGTCATAAAACTTATTTTTCTTAGAGGGTTGTTTTCATTCCCTTCAGAGGAAAAAATATGTAAAAAAAGTTTTTGGTCTTCATACTGTGCTGCAGGCTCTTTGTCGGAGGCGACCTCATCCATGTTTTCAATATAAGGGCTGAATTTTTTTATTAACATATCAGCAAGATTAAATTCTCTCATTTTTTTCCTTTCCATCAGTAATTCATATTAGGCGAATCTTAAATATTTCTTTTACCATAGTTTCTTGCAGATAAATAGTTAGAATTTTATTTTAATTTTAATAATAATTGATAAGAAGTCCTTTTATGATTGGGAAAGTATAGGGAAGTTCCTCTTGTGTGTCAATAATAACCACTTGAAGTGGCACAGCATATGGGGGTATCTGCAATAAGGAGAAAAGTTCACATTTCTTGCAAAAACCTTCAAACCCTCAATAATCATACCTACTACTAATAGGGTTAAATACATCAAATACTTAACCTACACTTGGTAGTATAGATTTCTACAGTTTATTAGAAAAGCTTTTTTTGAGGCGAGGAATCCTTTATCTCCAAATGCTGATATGCCAGTTCTGTTGCTTTCCTGCCTGCCGAAGTTCTATTTAAAAAACCTATTTTTAAAAGAAAAGGTTCTACCATGTCTACCAGCGTATCAGATTCTTCCTGCAGGGTAGCTGCAATGGCTTCCAGTCCTACTGGTCCGCCTTTATAATAGTTAATAATCGTTTGCAGGTATCTCCTGTCCAGATTCATTAAGCCCTTATGGTCAATGCCTTCCAGTTTAAGGGCTTTGTTGGTAACATCTCTGGTAATGATGCCTTGCGCCTTCACCTGAGCAAAATCTCTAACCCTTCTCAATATCCTGTTAGCTATACGAGGAGTCCCTCTTGAGCGATTAGCTATTTCAAGCGTCCCATCTTCATCAATGGGAACCTTCAAAATGGAAGCAGAGCGTTTTACAACCTGACATAGCTCTTCCACCCGATAAAACTCTATTTCCCTTAATATACCAAACCGCTCTCTTAAGGGAGCAGAGAATAAACCTGCTCTGGTCGTCGCTCCTACAAGTGTAAACTGTTCTAACTGGGATCTGTAACTGCGAGCACTCATCCCTTTATCAAAAATTATATCAACAGCAAAATCTTCCATTGCAGGGTAGAGAAATTCTTCGACTATTTTAGGCAGTCTGTGCATTTCATCAATAAAAAGCACCTCTCCCCTTTCCAGGTGTGTGAGGATACTGATGAGATCACCACCTTTCTCCAGGGCTGGACCAGAAGTGTGAACAATACGCACACCCATCTCAGCAGCAATAATATGGGCAAGTGTAGTTTTTCCCAGACCAGGAGGACCATGTAAGAGAATATGGTCCAGAGGTTCATTCCTGTTTTTTGCAGCCTGGATGGCAATGGTAAGCGATTCTACAACCTGATTTTGGCCAATATACTCTGATAGAATTTTAGGCCGCAAATTCCAAAACTCTGAAGCTACGGCTTCATTGCCTTCCTGATCAGTCATTTTCTCTTTGAACGCCTCATTGACGTCAAGCTGGCCTGTTTCCACCTTATTGCGCCCCTGTTTTTTTCTGGCCCCGATACACCTCTTCAAAAAGCTCTTCAGGTGCAGTGATACCCGGGTTTTTAAGCAATGCTTCGTTTATCATTTGAGTGGCTTCATTTCTCTTATGCCCCAGTTGTTTAACTAAAACATCTTCTACCTGTCTCTTTAAATCTTCAGGTTCAACGGTTGCAGTTATCATCCCTTCCTTCATTAATGCGAATTTCCCAACTTTCCCATTTAAGGTAGCCACAATCTTCTCTGCCGTCCTTTTCCCAATTCCCTTCAGACGTTCCAGTGTTTTAACATCCCTATCTTCAATGGCTTTAGCAATTTCTGGCACAGGAAGCACCAGGGCTTTAACCGCTGCGGTGGGACCAATAGCCTCCACCTTAATAAATTTTTCAAAGAACTCCTTCTCAATGTCGAAATTAAAACCCACAAGCACCGGTTTAGGTTGTCGTTCGCTCTGATGATAGAAGATATGGAGCTTTACGTGGTCTCCCTCTTCACCAGCCTTTTTATCATTATAGGTTTGTCTCACAATAGATGGCAAAAGCACCTCATAACCGATGCCATTTGACAGGACTACCACTCTATCTTCATTCTTCTTTAATAACTTTCCTTCTAAAAAACTAATCATAAGTATAAGTTAGGACACAGATTTCCGCAGATAAACACAGATATTTCCCCCTTTGTTTCTCTGGTTCAATATATAATTTAAAATCTTAATAATCTGCGTTTATCTGCGTCCTGAAAAATAATTTCCTATGCTACCAGCGGAAAATACCATTCCTCGAAAGACCTGTAATAGCCAGGGCCATGGCATCTGAGACATGGTCTGATTTAATGGTTGCCTTAACATTGAGAATTTTCCGGGTCATCTTTTCTACCTGCTGTTTACTTGCCCTCCCATTTCCAGTCAGGGCACTTTTTAATTCAGTTGGTTTAATCTCACAGACATTTATCTTCTTGTGCTGGGCAGCGAGATAAACAACACCTTTCACCGCACCAAGTTGAATAGCAGCTTTCGGGTATTTTTTATAAACGAAGACATCTTCCATGACCAGAAGTTGAGGATGCCAGCAGGAAATTACTTCAGACAATTGATAGTAAATACTGTCCAGTCGCTCAGAGAAAGTGAGTTTAGGACTGGTTTTAATATCACCCCAGTGGCAGGCTCTTCCACCTCTCTCCAGAATTTCAACAACCGCAAAACCTGTAGAGGCAAGACCCGGATCCACTCCAATAGCTTTAATATGTGATGTCATAAATGTATCAAAATCAACTTTCCTAAGACGTAATCTTTTCCATTATATCATCAGGGATATCAAAATTGGCATAAACGTTTTGAACATCATCGGAGTCTTCAATCGTTTCCATCAACTTCAAGACCTGCTCTGCTTCTTTCTCATTCAGTTTTACCGTGTTCTGGGGGATCATGGCAATCTTGGCAAAAACGCACTCCAGACTGTTCTTATCCAGGGCTTCTTTTACTGTTTCAAAGTCCTTGGGATCGGTAATAATTTCCAGATAAGAACCTTCATCATTAATATCATCTGCACCGGCATCCAGAGCTACCTCCATAAGTTTGTCCTCATCCACCTTTTCCTTATCAAAAGAGATCAACCCCTTCTTATTAAACATCCACGACACACAACCTGTTGCGCCTATATTTCCATTATATTTAGTAAACGCATGTCTCAGCTCCGCCATAGTCCTATTCTTATTATCAGTCATAAGGTCCACCAGGATTGCAACTCCTTTTGGCCCATAGCCTTCAAGGACAGATTCCTCATAGTGAGTACCTTCAAGCTCCCCTGTTCCCTTCTTAATCGCCCTTTCGATATTATCCTTAGGCATATTATCCGCCTTCGCCGTTGCGATTGCAGTTCGAAGCCTTGGATTTCCATCAGGGTCTCCCCCTCCCGCTCGTGCCGCCACACTAATTTCTCTTATTATCTTGGTAAAAATCCTGCCCCTTTTTGCATCAGCAGCTCCCTTTTTATGCTTTATACTGCTCCATTTTGAATGACCAGACATTTTCTTAGCCCTCCATTTAGAATGTAGTATCAGGATTGTTTACATAACAGTATTAAAGGTTTTACATACCACAATCTTATAATGATTGCAAAAGGAAAAAGACATTAGAAGGGGGATATCCGTGAAATATTAACTTCATATCACAATAAGTTTACAATTCACGGATGTCCCCTATTTCGGGTTAACAATGAAAAGAAAGGAAATTTAAGTCAAGGTAGAAAATATGGGTATAACTAAAATGTGGGGCCAGGCTTAATTAATTAACTATTGAGGTTTACAGAAGGGATAGTAATCTTGTGGAACCCATCATCACTGTTTTTTTTATTTATTTGCTCTCAATCTCATATTCTTCCTGATGGAAGCTACTCTTCACCTTGATGATAATCTTTTTTTTCAACTTTTTCTCCAGTTCCTCTATGGCATATCTTTCTTCATCATATAAAAAATCCGCTACCTCAGGGTGGAGTGAAACAATAATCACATTTGAAGGAACATTCATAGCCTCTCGTCTTATCTCCCTGAATATCTCAAAACAGAGTGTTGTTTTTGATTTAATAACACTCTTTCCCTCACAGTAAGGACATGCTTCGCATAATATCCTGCTCAGATTTTCCCGGGTCCTCTTTCTGGTCATCTCAACCAAACCCAACTCTGATATCCTGAGAATGTTGGTTTTTGCTCTATCTTTTTTTAGAGCTTCATTGAGAGATTGGAATACCCTCTCTCTCCCCCCTTCTTTCTCCATATCGATGAAGTCTATAATAATAATGCCCCCGATATTACGCAACCTGAGCTGATAGGCAATTTCTTTAACTGCCTCAAGGTTGGTTTTCAAAATAGTATCCTCTGGGTTCCCTTTGCCTACATACTTTCCTGTATTAACATCAACAGCCGTTAATGCCTCTGTCTCCTCAATAACTATATAACCACCCGATTTCAACCATACTTTTCTTCCCAGGGCTCTGCTGATTTCAACCTCGATACCATAATCATCAAAAATCGGTTCGTCTGCTTCGTAAAACTCAATAGAATGCTTCAATTGAGGCATAAAGGTTTCTACAAAATCAATAAGTTCATTATACTCTTTTATTGAATCAACCACTACTTTCCCTACATCTCTAGTATACAAATCACGAATAGCCCTCAGACAAATGTCCAAATCAGAGTGGATAATACTGGGTACAGGAGCACTCACTCTCCTGTGCTGAATTTTATCCCAAAGCTTCAGCAGGAAATTCATATCCATCAACAAATCTTCTTCAGTTTTTCCTTCACTGGCCGTTCTAACTATAAATCCCCCATCAGGAGGTTTTATCCGAAGAATGATCTCCTTTAGCCTTTTTCTTTCCACTTCATCCTCGATTCGACGAGAAACACCTATGTGATCCACAGTAGGCATAAATACCAGGTATCGGCCAGGCAAAGAAACATGGGTAGTTACCCGTGCCCCTTTAGATCCAATAGGCTCCTTAGATACCTGAACTAATATCTCCTGTCCTTCTTGTAACATATTCTCAATCTGAGAAGAATACCCGGAATGAGCAAGCGTATTACTCCTCTCCCTGTCCAAAGAAATATCTTCATTCTCCTTGGTACCACCCATCATCAATTCTAAATCATCATAATCCGCATAAACATCCGCCACATAGAGAAAAGCAGAACGATCCAAATCAATATCCACAAAAGCAGCCTGCATCCCTGGGAGTACTCTTACAACCCTTCCCTTATAGATATTGCCACCAATCCCCTTTTCTGACTGTCTCTCAATGAAAAGTTCGGCAAGAACTCCGTTCTCTATCAAAGCAATCCTTGTTTCCTGCGATGTAACATTAATTACCAATTCTGATGGCATATAAGTCTCTCTGTAACCTTAATGTTTTTTCTTTGTAGCTTCGTGGTTCAAAATTCTGACAATCTGTGTCTACCTGCGTCCGAATATCCCCGCTTTAAAATGAACTCCTGTCTTTAATACGGGAACCTTTTTCCCCTCATCCTCCTTAAGTCCCAGAACACCTTTCAAGACTTCATAAGGTCTGACAGTTCTCCCACCTCTCATCTTTAAAACCATCTCTAAAGAGGTATCATCTTTCAGTTGGAGTCTTTCTACCCACTCTCTAAGGTCAATCCTTAACACTCCTGATTTTCTTTTAACTTCTATATGTTTTTCCTTAGTCTTTAAAAAGTTTCGGATTTTATCACGTAAGTCTTGAGAATTTTTTGAGAAACTTGATTCCGGTTCTTTTAAAGGTAAGGAATATCCAATTTTATCTATACTATCAGAAATTGAAGGAAATTTCAAAGGAATTTCCTTCAAATCGAGTATTTTTAATCCATTGGGTAATTGGCGGCTCATTTCCTTCACAAGCTTAGAACCATTTATATTACCATTAATTTCTAAATCCATATACTCCGATATGCTCTCAACCCCCACTGGCAGGGCAGGACCCAGGATGATTTTAGGCAAAGGATGGAAACCCTCTGAAAACCTTATGGGAATCCCTGCTCTTCTAATCACCCGTGAAAAAAGTGTGACTAACTCTAAATGACTTAAAAATCTTGATTTTCCAAGCTTGGCAAACTGCACTCTCACTTTGTAGTAAGTATTACTTTTCTTAGGCAACTGAATACATTTATTGTTATTTGCCAAAATATCTTCTTTCTTATCAAAACAATCAGATGCCATATCATTATCTCTGGTATTATGAACATGCTGTTTCCTATCATAGCAAACACCGCATCTCTGACATCCTTCAATCCTGCAATCCGGGGTAAATTGAGTTTTAAGTCCCTTTTGATATTCATTCCACAGAAAATTTCTGTCCACTCCACAGTCAATATGATGCCAAGGGAAAACCTCGTCTTCATACCGTCTGCGGGTAGTATAAAAATCCGTATCAACATTTTGCAGAACTTCTTCCCACCACCCACAGTTCAAATACTCACTCCACCCATCAAACCGGCACCCCAGATGGTAGGCCTTTACTATTGCGTCACTCAATCTCCTGTCCCCACGGGCAAAAATACCTTCCAGATAGCTCATCCAAATACTCTGCCACTTGAAGGTCAGGTGTAATCTCCTAACCTCCCTCTTCAAAAATTCCTGCTTTTCTTTCATTTCTTTAATCCCTATTTGAGGCTCCCATTGAAACGGGGTATGTGATTTGGGAACAAAGGTAGAAACACTTACATTTACTTTTCTCTTTTTCCCTCCCCTTCTAGCTATTGAAAGAACCCTTCTTGAAAGATCAATAATCCCCTCTAAATCCTCCTCTCTTTCGCAGGGCAGCCCTATCATGAAATAGAGCTTGATTACGTTCCACCCTGCATCAAAGACATTTCTTACCGTCTCCAGTATTTCTTTTTCTGTAATTCCCTTATTAATAACTTCTCTCAATCGCTGATTTCCTGCCTCCGGGGCAATGGTGAAACCAGTTTTTCTCACCTTTTTTATCTCTTTTATCAACTCAGGAGTCAACGTCTCTGACCGCAAAGAGGGAACGGATACAGCTATTTTCTCAGATGCATATCTTCCCATTAATCTACCCAACAACTGATTAATCTGACTATGGTCTCCTGTGCTTAAAGAAGAAAGAGAAATCTCCTCATAACCTGAATTCTTAAGGGAAGCTTCAACAAGCGCCACCAGTTTCTCCATACTCCTTTCTCTAACAGGACGGTATATAATACCCGCCTGACAAAAACGACAGCCTCTTGTGCAACCCCTTGCAATCTCCAGATTTAGACGGTCGTGAATGATTTTTTTATAAGGAACAATAGGACTGCACATAAAGGGAGCTTTATCTAAATTCTCGACCCACCTTTTTTTTACTCGTTCATAACCCTGTTTAAGGGGAATAATCTCCTTTACCATCCCACTTTCTTGATAGATCACTTCAAAAAAAGAGGGGATATAGACCCCTTCAATCTGAGAAAGTACATTAAGCACCTCATTCTTGCTTGCCTTCTCTTTCTTTGCCTTGATCACACAGTCACAGATCTCCAGGAGGACTTTTTCTCCATCGCCGATAACAAATGCATCAAAAAAATCGGCAAGTGGCTCTGGATTAAAAGCACAGGGGCCGCCAGCAATGATTAAAGGATAATCGTCTGTTCGCTGCGACGCATAGAGGGGAATCCCGGATAAATCAAGCATATTTAAAATGTTGGTGTAACTAAGCTCATACTGGAGGGTAAAGCCTACCAGATCAAAATTGTTTGCGGGAAGTGCCGATTCAATAGAAGTAAGGGGAACACCTCTTGCCCTCATTATGCTTTCCATGTCCAATCCAGGAGCATAAACCCTCTCAGCTGCGATGTCAGATCTACCATTGAGCAGGTGATAGAGTATCTGCAATCCCATATGGGACATGCCTATTTCATAAACATCAGGGAATGCAAGACAAACCTTGAGCTTTACCTGAGACAGGTCTTTTTTGATTGAATTGATCTCACCTCCCAGATAACGACTGGGTTGGCTAACCAGTGCAATAAGCTCCTCCACCAAACCTCCAAATAAAATTGGCCGCAGATCTACGCGTTTAATTCCGCCTTCCGCAATCCGAAATCAGATATCCGCAATTCCTTAATTCCCCAAATCCCTATATTCCGAATTCTACAATCTTTTAATACATTACTCCATTACTCCATCACTCCGGTATTCATTATCCTGCATCATGCATCATGAATCTTGTACAATGCAAAATAAGACGGAATATTCCCCTTTTTTATAGAGATTAATTCCGTGACTTTAATCATAGTATAAAATATCTTTTTTTAAAAGGCAAAATTGACGTATTCGCAAAAAGTCCAATTTGCTCCTTATTTGTCATTCCTGCAAAAGCAGGAATCCAGTAATTTTAGGTTGTTATGGACTCCCGCTTTCGCGGGAGTGACTCGATTTTTGACTTTTTACGAGAGCATCAAAATTGAAGCTTGATACTCGCCATAATTATTGATACATATGAAGATACGGGTTGCGGGTTAAAAAAAGAGCAAAATTTAAGAAAGGAAAAACTGTGCAAGAAGAAATTAATCTGGGCGTCACCAGAGACGAAGCATTACAACTCATGGGAAAATATCTTAAGACAGAAAATCTACAGAAGCACTCCCTTGCTACAGAAGCGATTATGCGCAGGCTGGCACAGAAGATGGGTGAAGATAAAGAGTTGTGGGGAATTGCAGGGTTACTCCACGACCTGGACTACGAAGATACTAAAGATGACATGCCTCGTCACACCTTACTGACTGAGGAGATACTTAAGGGGAAAGAGGTATGCAAAGAAATCACTGAAGCAATCAAAGGTCACAATGCCGATAATCTGGGTTACAATCGAGAAAAACCCATAGACCATGCACTCACCTGTGCTGAATGCATCACTGGGATGGTCGTTGCCACTACACTGGTTTATCCTGACAAAAAGATATCGAGCGTCAAATCAAAATCTATCATAAAAAGGATGAAACAGAAGGAATTCGCAAGAAGTGTTAATCGAGATTACATCAGGGAATGTGAAAAGATCGGCATCCCCTTAGAAGAATTCGCTAAACTTAGCCTTAAAGCCATGCAGGAAATTAGCAATAAACTGGGGTTATAAACCTTTTTGAAAACTTTTATGATTGAAATTATAACCCCATTCTTTTATAATGTTATACAACGTTCATTCTTGATACTCCTATTGATATAAAGGAATTGTTGAATGAAAGAGAAAGATAGTAAAGTAGCAGAAAGATTTAAATTTCTTGTTTCTAAGCGAGTTCCCGTGTATAAGATGCTCGTTTTTGGTTCAAGGTCAAGAGATGAAGGAACTTCTGATTCAGACCTCGACATCCTCGTAGTTGTTAAGACTCTCGATCACGAAACCGAAAGCTATATTAGCAAATGTGCATGGGAAGCAGGATTCCCTTATGATATTGTGATAGTACCGATAACTATCAGCAAGGAATCGCTTGAGAAAGGTCCAATACGACAATCTGCATTTATCAAAAACGTCTACCGTGAGGGAATATCTATATGAAGGAAGAAATCCTGTCCCTTATACGTCACAGACTAGAACAAGCAGAAGATTCTATCAATGAAGCGAAACTGCTTCAAAAAGAGGGGATGAGTTTCAGAAGTGTAATGAACCGACTCTATTATGCTATGTTCTATTCTGTATTAGCACTTCTCCAACAAAAGGGAATTGGTACATCGAAGCATATTGGTGCAATCTCCCTCTTTGATAAAGAATTTATAAAGAACGGTGTCTTTGATAAGGAACTTTCCAAGAGACTCCATCGAGCTTTTGAATTGCGTCAGAAAGGTGATTATTTGGAACAAACAGAGATTTCAGAACAGGACCTAGAAGAGATGTTTCCAAAGGCTGTAGATTTTGTGAATACAATCAAGAATTATCTTCTCGACGTAAAAAAATAATATATGGGTTAGGGTAAATATACAGATGCAAGATTACAGGAGTATCAAGTCTTGATTGTCTCGGCATACATTACAATCACACTCATTTATAGTTTGTTAATTAGCTATGCACCTATTCACCTACGTCCCGCTTTCTTCACCTACGTCCCGCTTTCGAAAAGCAGATTAGCCCGTGAGTGTTGTAAGCTTGACCCTGCCTTTGAAAAAGCTTTAGCTGAGGAAGGACTTCAGAACTCTAGCAATTGAGAGAATTGGTAAGAAAATTGGGAGAATATCACCAGAGGAACTGGAACAGACAATTGAGGGTTTAAACGAAATAATTGGCAGCTAATATTGTCAGAGTGTTATTGAATTAATAAGAACTTTTTTTGATAAGCTAAGTTACAACTATACTCACAGGTATAGAAGTTAATTTCTACTTTCCAGGGCTGACCCCTTATTCTCCTGTATCGTGCATCTTGCATCCAGCACCTTCTCTCCTCTCCATCTCTGCCAGCACCTCAATATGCTTTGTCCTCGGAAACATATCAAGCGGCTGCAGCTCATTCAACGCATATCCCTGTGAGACGAGGTACTTCGCATCCCGCGCCTGCGTTGCAGGGTTACAGGAAAGATATAGAATTTTCCGGGGTTTTAGGAGAGAAAGATTATAGAGTGCTCTTTCTTCGCACCCAGTCCTGGGCGGATCAATCAGGGCAGTGTCGATCTTTACGTCTTCTTTTAATAATTTGTATTTTATTATGTTGGCCGCATCTCCTTCGATTATTTTTACCCTGCCGGAACCACCTGCTTTCCGGCAGTTATGGATTGCGCAGTTGGCTGCCTGGCTATCCTGTTCAATCCCGTAAATCAGCCCGGCTTTTTCCGCCAGGAACAGGGAAAAAAGACCGCTGCCGCAATAAGCATCCAGCAGGGTTTCGTTTCCCTTTAAACCGGTTTTTTCTTCCACCAGAGATATTAACCGCTCTATTAATAATTCATTGGCCTGAAAAAATCCGCCGGCAGGTACCTTGATTGACTTGTCCCTAATCCTGCGGACAATAAACTTTCTGGGAATCTCCAGTTCGGTTTCATCATACTGCCAGTTTGACCAGAGGGTCAGGGATCCAGGAATGAATTCCGGATTTTTATTTCTTAAATCTGCCTTGAACTTTTTTAAACTTTTATTTATCTCTTCAGATGCAATCTCACATTGTTCAATATCCACCACCTCCAGGCTTTTTCCCGGTCTGAATCCCATAACCGGGTTCCCGTTGTCGTCCCTGCCGATATGAAAGGTGGACTTGCAACGGTAATGGGTTTCCCGGAGCGACGGGATAATTTCCCTTATCTTCACATCCTTAATCTTTCCGATCCACTCAAATACGTCCCTGACCTGCTGTTGTTTGACCGCCAGTTCCTCTTGATAGGCCAGGTGCTGGTACTGGCACCCACCGCAGATTTCGTAATACCTGCATTGGGGAACAATCCGCGACAAAGAAGGGCTGATGATTTTTTTAATAATGCCCCGGCAGTATTTCTTTTTCACCTCAACGATTTCTATTTCCATGGTCTCCCCCTGTACGGCAAATGGCACAAAGGCAACCATTCCATCAATCCGTCCCACTCCTTCCCCACCAAAGGCAAGGGAATCGATTTGAATTTTATGAATACTGTTTAATTGCATATTCATGGGGTCAGGTCTACGTTTGAGAGCGCCGATTAAAACCGGCAAGAAGTAGGGACTG
>CAZOKO010000019.1:0-31578 GCA_964580455.1 uncultured Thermodesulfobacteriota bacterium
TATAGCATACACACCCTGTATTGTCGATATTTTATTGAAACGTTATACTAGTATCAAGTAACCAGTATCCAGGATCGTTTCAATTTCAACTTCGATCTTATCCTTTGAAAAAAAATATTTATATGCTATCACCCAGGAACAGGCAATAAACCATGAAAATCTTTTCACCTTTAGATAAAGTTGAGGAAGTTGAACCTCTGATTGAAGCAGGGGCAAATGAGTTTTATTGCGGTTTGCTGGAAGAATCCTGGTATTCTCCTTATCCCGTGATATCCATTAATAGACGACCTGCCGGGAAAGGACATTTCAGAAATTTCAAAACATTAGAGAAGGCTGCTGATATTTCCCATAGAAACAACGTTCCAGTCTTTTTTGCTTTAAATGAGCACTATTACACTAAAAAACAGCTCCCTCTGGTAAAAGATTACATTCAAAAAGCAACCGATGCAGGAGTTGATGCATTCATTATCTCTGATTATGGACTATTGTCAATGCTGCCCAAAATCCATGCTCAAACAAAAATACACATCAGTACCGGAGGAACCGTTTTTAACTGGAGAACGGCAAAGTTCTATCAGGAATTAGGCGCCTGTCGAATTACCTTTCCTCGTCATCTCACACTTAAAGAAGTGAAAGACATTAAAAAGCGAATCCCTCAACTGGAAACCACCATATTTGTTTTTAACTCTCGATGTATTAACATCGATGGCTTCTGTACATTTCAACATGGCCTCTCGGGAAAACAGACACCACTCCTCTACAAAAATGCCTGTATGCTGCCCTACGACATTTCTCGTATATCACTGAATCAGAATGAGAAGGTTGAAGATATAGTTAACTATTCACAAATGATAGCAAGCCAGCGTATCTGGGAGAAAGTACATCTGGATGATTTCCCCTGCGCTGCCTGTGCTCTTTATGAACTTAATCAAATGAACCTTACAAGTTTAAAAATCGTGGGGAGGGGAAACACCACTGAACGAAAAATAAAAGACGTCACCTTCTTTCAAACACTATTAAACTACCTTTACAATGAGCACCCCAAAATATCAGATTTCAGAAGTTATGCAAGGAAACTCTATCACAAAACCTACAGTCGTCCCTGCAGACCTTTCATGTGCCATTACCCTTCAGTAATGGAATAACATCACACAAACGTCTAAACTAGCGTGAGTTTACAGGATAACTTTGAAAATAACGATATCAGCCTTTATTTACAGGGGTATAATTGACATTGAGAGTGATGTCCTAACTTTGTTGGAATCGATCAAGATGGAGGGGAACTTTGTTTTTTACTGGTTGAGAATGATATATAAAGAATTATGGAAGTAGCTCAGCTTTAGAGATAGGGATGTAACGAGCAAGGAGCATTCTGATTTTGGATCTCGGATTTTGGATTGTGGATTTGCAAAAAATAAGGGCTCCCCACTTCCTTCTCACTTTGAAGGGAAGAAAACACAGAAGTTGATGAATAAAAATTGAATTTTATTTGATTAATGGTATTATGAAAAAGTTTTTAATCTTTTTGCAATGAATATTATAGGAAGGTACTCTTTAACGTCAGCACACCTATTCTTAAAGCGAATTAATCAAAAATGAATATAAAAGAACCTATAAAACAACTGATCCACGATGCCCTTGAAAACTGTGCCCAATCAGGGTTATTCTCTAAACATCACTCGCCTAACTTTGTAATTGAGACTCCTAAAATAAAGGAACATGGTGACTATGCAACAAATGTGGCAATGCTCCTCGCACCACAAGAAAAGAAGCCACCCCGGGAAATAGCCAAGCACATCATTGAACACATTCCTCAAAATAGCGGCATAGTCGAGAAGCTCGAGGTAGCAGGTCCTGGATTCATCAACTTCTTTATTTCCAAAGCATGCTGGTTAGAAACATTCCGAGATATATCTCTTAAGGGTAGTGCTTATGGAAAATCCAAGCTTGGCAAAGGGACAAAAATTAATGTAGAATATGTAAGTGCTAATCCCACCGGCCCCCTCCATATAGGACACGGCAGAGGAGCTGCTGTAGGCAATGCTTTAGCCAGCATCTTGGAAGCAGTTGGATATGATGTCAGTCAGGAATACTATATCAACGATACAGGTAACCAGATGGAACTACTTGGCAAATCTGTTTATACCCGCTACCTCCAGCTTTTGGGAAAAGAGGTTGCCTTCCCACCCGATTTTTATCAGGGTGAATACATAGAGGAGATAGCTCAACACATTTTATCTCAACATGGCGATCAATATGAAAACACTGGTGAATCAGAAACGCTTCCCTTTTTTGCTTCTTTTGCCATTGACTCTATTTTAACGGGAATCCAAAAGGATCTTGAGGATTTTGGTATCCATTTTGACACCTGGTTTAGCGAAAAGACACTGCACAAAGAAAAAACCGTTGATTGGGCAATAGAGAAATTAAAGCAAAAGGACTATACCTATCAAAACGAGGGGCACCTCTGGTTTAAAAGTACACTCTTTGACGATGACAAAGATCGAGTTGTCATAAGAAGTAACGGCGTGCCAACCTACTTTGCATCCGATTGTGCCTACCATCTTAACAAACTGGAGAGAGGGTTTGAGAAGATTATCAACATCTGGGGTGCTGATCATCATGGATATATTCCTCGCATAAAAGCTGTAATTGAAGCTTTTGGTAAAAATAGAGATGTTATCGAGGTGCTATTAGTACAATTTGTAAATCTACTTAGAGACGGAACACCTGTTGCTATGTCCACCCGAAGTGGAACTTTTGTCACGTTAAGAGAAGTGATAGACGAAGTAGGCAAAGATGCCGTCAAGTACAGCTTCCTTACCAGAAAGTCTGATGCCCATCTCGATTTTGATTTGGAAGTAGCTAAAAAACAAAGCGATGAAAATCCAGTTTACTATGTTCAGTATGCTCATGCAAGAATCTGTAATATCATAAAATTTGCAGAAGAACAGGGGATACCCCTGCCTCAATCCAATGATGTTGATCTTAAACTGCTCACTCTTCCAGAAGAAATGAATTTGATAAAACAGCTCTCATCCTATCCTGAACTGCTGGAAGGATGTGCGCTCAGTCTGGAACCTCATCGGATCACTATTTATCTTAATGACCTGGTGAGCAACTTTCATAGATACTATCATCTAGGGAAGCTGGACGGTAAGAACAGGGTGGTAACCGAAGATGTTGAACTCAGCAAATCGCGTCTCTGGCTGGCAAACACCATAAGGATAGTCATAAAAAATGCCTTAACACTCTTAGGAGTGAGTGCACCAGAAAAAATGTGATTAAAAAAATGGGTTCGAGGAATCAAGGACTCAAGGGTTCAAGTGAAATAATTAAGCACAAGCACTTGACCCCTAGAACCCTTGAATCCTGACAAATACATACAAATAAGGTGAAAAGAATGAGTGGAACCAAAAAGTATGAGATACAATTCACTAAAAAACAGATTTTCTTTACAGTAACAGCACTGATTTCTTCCTTCCTTCTGGCGTTTGCTTCAGGTATTCTCATTGGCAATAAATTCCTCGGCAATAAAGATTCCTCACATTTCACCTCCCCTGCGCAGGATACCCTGGTCAAGCCCCCTTCTTCAGACAATAAACCCCTTGAATCTTTAAAAAAGAGCCCCCCTGAAGAGGAAAAGAACATTACCAAATTTACCTTCTACGACACGTTACCAAAACAGACTGAACTCCTACTTGCTAAAGAAAAGGATAAGTCAAAAGCAAAGAAGAAAAGGATATCTTCAACAAAAAGGAGCAGCAAAAAAGTTAAGCAGTTTGACAAGGACATTGTGAGAAAAGGATATACCATCCAGCTAGGTTCTTTTCAGCAAAAAGAAAAGGCCTACGCCCTGCAAAATAAACTTAAAAAGCATGGATACCTGGTTCACGTAACTCCAAAAAAGATTGAGAATAGAGGAACCTGGTATCGGGTAAGGATGGGAAATTTCGACACACCGGAAGAAGCTCAAGAGTGGGTCTCTAAACTGGGCGCTCTATCTCCCCCGCCTTTCATCACCTCCGCAACAGATTAATCTTGTCTAACTCTGCCTCCGAAGGAAAATTATTATTAACCTGTCAAATTACTCTTGACAATTGAGTCATTTATTAGGAAATTACAAATCAATTTCTCTGCTGCAACAAGGAAATTATAGAGCTGTTTTATAATAATATATATCAGACCATGGATTAACTGAGAAATAAAAGGGGGGTGACAGATGGAAATATTGTTTCAGTAGTTACACTAGGCAAGGGATTCCACTTATTTTATCGAACTCAAAATGGAGGGTATTATCATGAAACAGTACAAAATATTTTTTGCTTCAATCTTAGCAACCGTATTATTTGCAACTCCATTCATATCCTCGTCTAACGCCGATAGCTTGCCAACCCACTCCCAACTTAAGGCATCTCTTAAAGCTGTTGTTGCAGAGGAAAATGGAGGATTCGGTTTTAACATGTGGGCAACCATAGTTGACCGGGATGGCGTTGTAAGAGCTCTGGTATTTTCAGGGAAAGACAGAGGAGATCAATGGCCCGGCAGCCGCGTTATTTCTGCACAAAAGGCAAACACGGCAAATGCTTTCAGTCTTCCAAAATTTGCACTATCAACTGCAAATCTTTTCTCAGCGGTTCAGCCAGGAGGCAGCCTGTTTGGTCTGCAATTTAGCAATCCTGTTGATACCAAAGTGGCATATCAAGGGTCATCCGAAGACATAGGCACCAAGAATGACCCCATGGTAGGCTATAAAATTGGGGGGGTGAACGTGTTCGGTGGCGGTTTGTCTTTATATGACGCAGGGGGGAAACTGATTGGCGCCATCGGTGTGAGTGGTGATAGCTCTTGTGCAGACCACAACATCGCCTGGAAAGTACGTCACAAGCTCAATCTTGACAATGTTCCAGCAGGGGTAAGTTCCACTAACGATGATAATATCGTTAATGATATTACTAGTGGAACGAGTTCAGGTGGCTGGGGACACCCAGAGTGTTCCCCCAAAGCTGTCAAAATAGGCAAGGAGCTTCCAAAAACACACCCAATCAGACCCAAGCAATAGACAAAAAAAGATGAAGCTATGGAATGTTTTTCTATAGAAGGTAACCGGCAGTGGCTGGATGGGGGTGCCATGTTTGGAAATGCACCCAAGTCACTTTGGATACAATGGATAAAGAGCGATACACAAAATCGTATCCCTCTTGCCTGTCGTAGTCTGGTAGTCAAAAGTGAACACCTCATCATGCTCTTTGAAGCGGGTATTGGTTTCTATATGGAGCCGAAGTTATCTTCCCGATATGGAGTAGAAGGTGATACCGAGCTCTTGCTGAAAAACCTGAAAAAGGTGGGTATAGCTGAAGAAGATGTTAACTACGTTATCCTATCTCATCTTCACTTCGATCATGCAGGCGGGATGATACCCGAATGGCCAGATATTAACAAAGCGGACTGGTCTCCTCATTTCCCCAATGCCACTTATCTTGTAGGCAAAACTCAATATGAGCGGTCCTTATTCCCCCACCTGCGAGATCACGCTTCCTATGTCCCCACTCTGGCTGAAAAACTGAAGGAATCAGGTCGTTTGGTTCTACTGGATTCTGAGGAACCAGAACTGGAAGATTTAAAGAGTTGGGTCTCTTTTTTTTATACCAACGGCCATACCCCGGGAATGATGCACACTCTTATTAAGGGGAAAAGAGAAACCATCTTTTTCTGCAGTGACATGGTCCCAGGAACAGCATGGATTAACCTTCCTATAGTAATGGGGTATGACCGCTATCCGGAACAAACGATAAATGAAAAGAAGATAATCCTGGAACGGGCAGTAAAAGAACGATGGCTTCTTTTTTACACTCACGACCCCGATACTGTTGCTTCCCGTGTTAGAGTAAATAGTAAAGGGAAATATGAGGTGGATGAACCTCTTCTAAAAATGGAATCGTATCACATTTAACCTCACTATCTATTTACTGATAAAAAATGACAAGGTTTTCCTGATATCTCACAAAAAGATTAATAAAATTCAATTAGTTATAATCCAGCATCTCCCTTTCTATTACCCCCCCTCCAAAGACAGAAATTCCTAAATTACTCTGCGCACTCTGTGGTTAATAATAACAAAAATTTTTCTTGAAATTTCTGTGGATAAGAGGTAAAGATGAGGTGCTATGGATAATAAATCAGCCATTATAATCTTCATCACTGCATCTTCAGAGGAAGAGGCAAAGAAAGTTGCTACCGCACTGGTTAACGAAAAGCTGGTGGCGTGTGTGAACATTATACCCAAAATCCACTCAATCTACTGGTGGGAAGGTAAGGTGTGCCAGGATGATGAAGTGATGCTTATATCCAAGAGTAAACAATCCCTTTTCCCCGCTATTATGGACCGTGTAAAATCACTGCACAGCTATAAGGTGCCTGAAATAATCTCATTTCCTATTTCAGAAGGCTTTCCTGAATACCTCAACTGGATAGAAGAAGTTACTAAATAAACGCTTACTTCGAAAGGAGGTGTATGTTATGCCTGAAGAAAAAGTAGGTAAAATCGTTAAGTTCTTTGCAAAACCCAGTGTGGCGGCAATAGAGGTGACCGATGGCACTCTTTCTGTAGGTGATAAGATAAAAATCAAAGGTCATACCACCGATTTTGAAGATACCATTGCATCCATGCAGGAAGAAAACAAGGCTATAGAAAAGGCAACTCCCGGGCAGATGATCGGAGTCAAAGTGAAAGAACGCGTGAGAGAACATGATACAGTCTATAAAATCACTGACTAAATCTTTAAAAATCTCCATCAATATTCCAAAATCAAAATAGAAATTTGTTAAAACAAAAAAAAATCTTGACATAGCATAAAGTTAATGCTATTCACATACTTAGGAATAATGAATGAATATTCATTCACGTAAATATGTAGCATTATTAACCAATGTAACTATTGGAATATTAACAATTATTTTCATAAAAGGAAAGGAGAGGTATTATGGCATTAGATTTTGAATTGACCGATGAACAAAAAATGATCGTCGAAACAGTGAAGAAATTCAAGGAAAAGGAGTGTAGTAAAGAAAATATAAGAGAATGGGATAAAACAGAGACTTTTCCATCACATATCTGGAAAAAGCTCGGTGAAATTGGGCTCTTAGGTGCTGCATTCCCTGAAAAATACGGTGGAACAGGGGGAGGTATTATGGAAGAAATGCTCATAACTGAGGAGTTATCCTATGGTTTTTCCGATTTGGGATTAACCTATCTCCTGGGAGTATGCTTTGGTGGTATCTCCATTTTGGAGCAGGGAACTGAAGAACAAAAGGAAAAGTACCTTCCTCCCCTCATTAATGGTGATACTAACTTCTGTTTAAGCCTGACAGAGCCTGGCGGTGGTACTGACGTCCTGGGAGCACTGAAGTCACGAGCAAAAGAGGATGGTGATCATTTTATTTTAAACGGCGCCAAGATATTCACCACTGGAATCCATGTAGCCGACACCATTGTGGGTGTTTTCCGAACAGATGACGTCCCCGAAAAACCGGCCCGTGGGCTTACCATCTTTCTCATTGATAAAAACGCGCCGGGTGTTTCTTTTAATAAGATTGAAAAACTGGGAAGCCATATCCTCAGTTCATGGGAAGTGGTGTATGAGGATGTAAAAGTACATAAGGATCAGATCCTGGGACAAAGAGGAAAAGGATGGTACCAGATTGTAGGAACACTTAACAACGAGCGGATCGTTTGTGCAGCTATCACCCTCGGCCTTGCAAAGGCAGCACTTGATGACGCTGTTCAATATGCCAAAGAGAGGGAGGCCTTCGGCAAACCCATCGGACAGTTTCAGGCAATACAACATCCACTGGCTGACACAGCAATGGAACTCGAATTAGCAAAGCTTGTCACTTACAAAGCCGCTTGGATGCAGGCAAGAGATCCCCAAAATATGCAGACCGGTGTCATCTGCACCATGGCCAAGTATTGGGCATCTGAAGTTGCACAAAAGGCGACCGATCGAGGGATGAGAGTACTTGCCGGTTATGGCTTTACCGAAGAATATGATATGCAACGCTACTTCAGAAACTGCCGACAGCTCATCTTTGCACCTATAACTAATGAAATGTCAAAAAATTTCCTTGGTCAGGTAATGCTCGGGCTGCCAAAATCTTACTAGCAGGTCGAATCAAGAAGGTAAGCGGCCATAATCCAAGGATAAGGCAGCATTATGGTTCCCTCCCTAATGCTGCCTCTTATTATCCCAGATTTTGCAGTAGGTATCGTAGCGAGGCGTAGAAAACCGTAGCGAAACGTGCAGTTGGAGCGATTTTAAGACGAAGGCATATCCATAGATATATTGAGGAATAAAATCGTGAAACAAGCGGTACAGCAAGGATTTGAAAGCACTAACGTGCTTTCCGGAAGATTAATTTGATATAATATACATGACTTTCGGCTGCGCCTTAAAGTCATGAGCCGGGCAAGCCGTAGTAGATGACTACTGCGAATTCTGGGATTAATATCTCTCGTAATTTCTACAGCTTATTGAAGAACTTAACTTAAGCTTCGCTTAGCTAACCTCCCATTTGGTGATGTAAATATGACTTCCTCCCACGAAGTTCAGAGCATATGTCCATATTGTGCTGAAGGGTGTGGCTTTTATACCCAAGTAGAACACGGAAAAGCCTCTAATATAGAGTACATGAAAAAACACCCTGTGAACGAGGGAGGGTTGTGCCTTAAAGGCAATGCTGTCCTGGACATCATCTACCACGAAAACAGGATTTACTCTCCTTTAGCAAAAAAAGATGGCAATACGTTTGATAACATTTCCTGGAATGAAGCCATCAACGCTATTGTCTCAAATTTTAAGAAAATATTGAAAAAGCATGGCCCCGATTCTCTGGCATTTCTCACATCTGCCCGTTGTACCAATGAAGAAAATTACCTTTTCCAGAAACTTGCCAGGATGATAGGGACAAACAATGTCGACTGCTCCTCTTTTTATGAAGGCAACTTAAATATCGTTGATTTTAGTACATCATTTGGCAGTGCCTGCGCGACTAACCCTCTTTCAGATCTTGTTAATTCAGAGTGTATCCTCATCTCTGGATCAAATTTTACAGATAATCATCCCATAGTTTCTCACTGGGTATTTGAATCAAAATCTAGGGGTGCCAGGATTATCTACATAGACCATCGTGTGCCTTCCTCCCTTTTAATCTGCGATCATTTTCTCCAGGTAAATCCGGGAACTCAGGCAGTTCTTATCGACGGGATGATCATCCACATCCTGGAAAAAAATCTCTATAATAAACAATTTGTTGAGGAACGCACATCCGGATTTGAGGTACTCCAGAAATCGTTGCGCAAACAATCACTAAAACAAGTCGAGAAGATATCAGGCATACCTGTCGCAGAAATTAAAGAAGTTGCTGAGATTTACGCTTCCTCCCACACATCAGCCATTATCCATTGCACAGATTTCAATCCCCAGCATGGCAATTCTAAAGGCACAACCAATCTGGCAAACCTTGCCCTTCTATGTGGTCATATTGGCCGTACTGGAACAGGTATCTTCCCCCTTTTAGAACATAACAACGCACAGGGCAGCTATGATATGGGAGTCTCACCCCATCTCCTCCCGGGACGGGCCGGTGTAAAAGATGATTTCCAACAAAAGAAAATTGCTAAATTATGGCACATAAAGAATCTCCCTTCCAAAGGAGGGCTTTCATTCCCTGAAATGACTAAGGCTCTCAAGCGCCATCGAATCAAGGCACTTTATATTATGGAATCAAATCCTCTGGAAGAACATGCCCATGCTGATCAATTAAAGCATGCATTAAAAGGTTTAGAATTTCTTCTGGTTCAAGATAACTTCCTTACCGAAACAGCAAAACAGGCGGATATTGTTCTGCCTGCTGTCTCTTGGGCGGAGAAGACCGGTACTTATACCAACACAGAACGTCGCGTTCAGCTACAGTCCAGGATACTCAATCCTCAGCAGCATACAATTCCAAACTGGCAGGTAATGTGCGACATTGCAAAAAAACTGGGATTTAAAAAACAGTTTTCATTTAGCAACACAGAAAATATTTTAAAAGAAATTACTAAAGCAGTCCCTGCCTATGCAGGAATTTCTGCAACCAGGGTAAAGCGAACTGAAGGCATCATCTGGCCATGTCCCACTCCCAAACATCCAGGAACTTCTATTCTGTACACTGAACACTTTCATACTCCTGATGGACTGGGGAAATTGAGCCCTGTCTTTTATGAGAAAAAGGCAGAAAAACCAACCCAAAAATATCCTTTTCGTTTAACTTTTGGAAAAGCTCCCACTTTCTATAGTGCGGCTATTACACATTTGGAAATTAAATCATCTACACCTGCATCATCCGAACTTTTTGTGGAGCTTAACCCCAAAGATGCCAAAAAGATTAATATCCAGAACCAGAGCGTGGTAAAGATTTCAACCAGACTGGGGAATGTAAAAGCTACCGCCTGTATTACTGAAAAAATTCTCCCCGGGGTTGTCTTCATACCTTTTCTTCCTGCCAGCAGTAACGGGCAAACTCTTAGCCCTGTGGATCCCAGAACAAAAATCCCAGAGCTAAATGCAGCCACCTGTCAGGTTAAGGAAAGTGGAGGAAAGCAAGGTGATTAGTAAAGTTCTTTCTATCAACATAGATCAATGCATTGCCTGCCGAGCCTGCGAAGCAGCCTGCAAAAGAGAACATGGTGGAATTTCTCATATATTTGTTACCCCCATCAACGACAAATATTCCATTCCCTTATCCTGTCTCCACTGTGGGGAAAGCCCGTGTGTAGATGTATGCCCTACAAAGGCTCTTGAAAAAACATCTCATGGAGCAGTGATTTTTCATAAGATAAGATGTATTGGCTGCAGGCTGTGTGTTATTGTTTGTCCTTTCGGTGTCATTCAGATAGATGAGGGGAATACCCTATTAAAATGCGATTGTTGCGCCAACCGCTTAAAAAAGGGTAAAGACCCTGCATGTGTCCTCACCTGCCCAACTAAAGCGCTGGTTTATGAAAAGAGTGGTAAGATCACGAGCAGAACAAGAAAAAAGCGTGCACTCAAAGCTAAACACAAAAAAACAAAGAAGGGGTAAAATTAAATCAACTTAATGGAAACACCTTTACCAGATAAAGTTATCAGTGGTCTCGAAGAAACATTTGGTGAGCAGATTACACTGGACTGCAGTAACCCAGCAGAAATTTATCTTAAAACTAATGCTTCTTTATTAAAAGATCTTGCAGAGTATGTTTCTACTCGGCTTCAAGGAAGATTTGTGACCTGTGCTGCAATCGACCATAGAAAGGACACGGGCAAATTTGCTGTTGTTTACATCTTCTCTTTCGATAAAGCTAAAACTTTTTGTAGCATCAAAGTGGATATAGATCCCCCATATGACCAGATTGACTCTATTACTCCAATCATTCCTGGAGCAAACTGGGCAGAAAGGGAGCTTAGAGATATGAGCGGTATCAAGCCGCAAGGTCATCCTGATCTTAGAAGACTTATTTTAGCAGATGACTGGCCAGAGGAAGAATATCCCTTGAGGGAAGATTTTGCTTTCGACTACAAACCAGCTTCTGCATCGGGGGTTGCTCCAGGCCTGAAACCACTACCCGCAAGTACAACTTTACTCCCGTTAGGTTCCTTCTATGCCCAGAAGGAAACAACAGCTTACTTCAACCTCTTTATCTATGGAGAAAAAATTGTTGACGTTGATTATCGAGGGTTTTATAACCACAGAGGTTTGGAAAAGATGGCAGACAGCGTGCTCAACTATAATCAGATTCCTTTTGTTGCAGAGAGAATTTGTGCCTGTTGTGGTTTTTCTCACAGCACCTGCTATTGCCAGGCCATAGAAGCCGCTGCTCACCTGGTAATACCCTTAAGGGCAAAATTCATCAGGACACTGCTTCTGGAAGTAGAACGACTGTACAGCCATTCACTCTGGTTAGCATCATTCTGTAACATGGAAGGACTCAGACAATTATTTATAAGATGCTGTGCCCTGCAACAGCAAATACTCGCTATCTCTCAATTGCTTACGGGTAATCGGATAATCTTTGGAATGAATATAATTGGAGGGGTGAGTAAAGACATTTCAAAGGGAAATCGATCTCACCTGTATAAATTGATTGACCGTACAGAAAAGCAGCTCAAAGCCATCACTGAGGTACTGCAGGGAGAACTATCCTTTTCCTCACAAATGAAAATGATAAGCACTCTCCCCTTAAATGATGCAGAAAGGCTCTGTATAGTTGGTTACACAGCACGAGCATCAGGAATTAAAATTGATGCCAGGGTCGATCACCCCTATGCTGCCTATGAAAACGTGGAAATTGAACCAGTTTGTCGAAATGAAGGAGATAATATGTCTCGTATCTCTGTCAGACTTGATGAAATGAGTCAATCCATTTCTCTCATAAGAGAAACGCTTGAAAAAATGCCTGAGGGAGAAATCAGTCTAAAAACAGTCGAAATTCCACCCAATAAAGACAGTCTTTCTGCTGTTGAATCTCCCAGAGGAGAAACCGTGCATTATGTTTTAACAGGGGAAAACAACAGGCCGCTTCGCTGGAAAATTAAGTCAGCTACATTTTCAAACCTGCAGGTTATCCCCACTATGTTAAGAGGCACCAATATCGCTGACGCACGTGTCAGCATCAATAGTATTGATCCCTGTTTTTCCTGTATTGAACATTAGTATACATCCTAAAGAGGTTGCAAAAAGTCTGTATGTTCAAACTGCATATTATTAGTGAGCTAAAAGAGGCTTTTCTTAATGTAAAGGATAGTACTTCAGAGATTCCTAAATCCATAAAATCCGATCTTCCTACCTCATTTGTTCACAAAAAAATGATAATTTATGATAATAAATGTATTGGCTGCGGAGCATGCGCCACTGTCTGCCCTGCCTTTGCTATTACTGTTTTGGAAAATAGAAAACATAGAATTATTGATATAAATGCTGCAAATTGCATCTATTGTGGCTTATGCGTTGAGGCCTGTCCAGAGGAGGCAATTACCTTAGTATCTGGGAATGAACTGCCTTCCTTAAACAAAGATAATTTACATCATGAACTGAGGATTAAGCTTAAAAGGTGTGAACACTGTCGAAAACCTATTGGCACTAAAAAAGGTGTTTTGAAAACAGTTAAGGACCTTTTCTCTAAACGTGGAATCAACACTAAAGAATTGGAATGGGTGAATCTTTGTTCCTCATGCAGGAGAAAATTCCAAAGTTACGTTTTAATCAGACAAAGCATAGAGTAGCATGGTAACACTATCAAGATTAGCTAATACTAAGAAGGCAATAAACTTCTACCATGCAAACATAGGTGCTTGTAATGGATGCGATTTAGAGGTGGTTAATCTCCTAAGCACTTTTCTTCTAGAAAAACATCATCTGGAAATCAAGCTGGTAAGATCAGCGAAGAACGCTGATCTTATTCTGGTTACCGGTTCAGTCAGCAGAGCACTGGCAAAGAAAATAAAAGAGTTAAAGGAATCCATTTCGGGAAACAAAATTATCATTGCTGTTGGAACCTGTGCCATTGATGGAGGTTTGTGGAAAAAGAGCTACAATATCATTGGGGGAATAGACAAAATACTGCAGGTTAATTGCTTCATCCCGGGATGTCCGCCAACACCTGAGGCAATATTCTATGGTCTGGAATCGGTACTGGGTTTGAAAAAGAAGTTTTTTACTCCTCTTTTTTATAAAGAGAAATAACAAAATAGGACGCAGATTTTCGCAGATACCCACAGAAAACTATTTTCTCAAAAGCAAAGTGTTGTGGTCGTAACGCACACCTTTATTATTTAGAATCTTGGCAATCTGTGTTTACCCCGTTAGATAGTTCTATCAGTTTATCTATCGGAGTAAAATATCAGAACTTGTTTAATTTGATAAGAGATCTACACTCATTATCTAACGGGGTGAATCTGCGTCCAAAAAGAAATTTATTAACTTCCTAGAAAGGAGCTCCACATGCCAGCTAAAACACGTTCCAAAAAATTTCCAATACCCCCTTATCCCGGGACCCGGGATAAAGGCAAGGAAAGCCTCGTCAAGGTTGCTGCCATTCAATTCGAACCCCATATTGGTAATAAGGCTTATTCTGTCAAAGAAGGATTAAAACTGATCGAAAAGGCAGGGAAGAAAGGGGCAAAACTTATGGTCCTGCCAGAGCTTTCTAATACAGGATATATTTACAACTCCCGGGAAGAGGCTTTTGCCATGGCTGAACCTGTCCCGGAAGGTCCCACCACTTCCGAATGGATCAAGATGGCAAAGAAGTATGATGCCTACATTTGTGCTGGTATTACAGAAAGAGAAGGTAATTGTCTCTATAATTCTGTAGCAGTGGTAGGGCCTGAAGGCCATATCGGAACCTACCGTAAGACCCACCTCTGGAATGAGGAAAAGCTATGGTTTGAACCAGGGAATCTTGGTTTCCCGGTGTTTGAGCTTCCCTTTGGCAAAATAGGTTGCCGCATCTGTTATGATATATGGTTTCCTGAAGTAACTAGAATTTATGTTGCCCAGGGGGCTGATATCATCTGTGACTCTACAAACTGGGTGGTAGTTGATCCCCTCCAGACAAAAGAAAAGCCAACGGCTGCCTATTCAGCCCAGCAGATGTCTTTAATGAATGCATGTTTCAGCATTTGTGCTGACCGTGTTGGAGTAGAAAGAGATTGTACTTTCATCGGGAACAGTTGTATTACCGATCCCGGTGGTGGTTTTGTAGCTGGCCCCGGTTCTCCCGACAAACCAGAAATTGTGATGGCTGAGATCAATGTCATGCTGGCCCGTTACCGACACTGGTCTGACTTCAATAATCCTTTAACTGACCGCCGGACAGACCTCTATGACACATATTTAGGATATGACCCTGAAACAAAGAGTGGACTTCTATAAAACACAGAGCTCTCTTTATTCTCCGTGTCCTCTGTGGTGAAGTTCTTAACAAACTAAAACAACAAAAGGAGTAAAACCATGGCAAAGAAAAACGTATCCCCGTTTCTACCACTTGCACAAAATTATGCAAAAGAACTTAATATGAGCTTGAAAGATCTTTCCGTAGCAGCACTCCGTTCCATGTTTGGTCATGTATATTACATCTGGCAAACCTTTAAGCCCGCACTGGGATTTGATAAAGCACTTGCTACCTATGGTACGGTCTGGGAAGAACTCGCTGTCGCCTCTTTCCAGGGTGCGATGCAGGCTCTGGGTTTAAAAGAAGTAAAAGATCTGCCCACCTTTGGAAAGATTGTTCAGAACTGTTTTACAGGAGTTCCCGCCCTTTATGAAATCAAAAGGGATTTGCCAAACGAACATGTAGGACATGTGCTCTGGTGTGCCAACCCTGCGTACGGCCCTGTTGACTGCAGATTCGACCGCAATGACTACTATCGCCAGGAAGTCTATCTCACTTACACCTACATTCGCAAGCTGGTTGATGAAGCCAAAAAGGTAGGTCTTAAGGACGATATTGAGATTGATCTTCCCACTGGTCGCTGCCGTGATGGCGCTGCCTGTGCCTGCCAGATTATCTTGAGAACCCCCCGTGGTGATAAGGACATACCACTTCCTGAGGTAAAACACTGTTTCATCGAAGAAGAGATGGGGAAAACAGAACCGCTGCTCTATATCCTGAAAAAGCAGAAAAGGAGCCTTGAGGAACAGGGACCCGGCACATTCCTGGGTTTCTTTTATACCGATTACCTCGCATGGGCAGGATTGGAAAATGCTGTAAATGTTAAAAAAGCTTCCGATATCTATATCGATCTCTGGAAAACCTTCCCTCCCATGTGGGTAAAAGACGCCAGGCTTGATCTCTGGGCAGGAAAACCCAAAACAACAAAAGAGCTGGCAGATATTCTCACCTACTGTGAAAATAAAAAATATATGCCATATAAGGGTACCCAAATGGATGAACGTATTATCCTCACATCCACACTCAACCCTTATGTTGAAGTAATGGCAGCCTTTGGCTTTAAGAAAGGATGCAGCTATTTTAAGGTTCTCACCAAAAGGGACCAGGAATTTATCAATCAGGTGCTCTTAGAAACTAAAACAGATAAAAAGTTTAAGGCCAAACTGACCAAATCTATAAGTGAAGGAGATAAGGTAAACCAGATTGAAATTTCAAAAAAGTAGATCTTTTTCGTGACTAGCTCTTGGCAAAGACAACGGTGATATGTTATAGAATAGTGGCTTTTGAGTGGACAAGATGCTTGCTGCTAGATGATTGAGACTAGACAAATACTATAAAGATTGTATTTTATCCAGCATCAAGCAACCAGTATCCAGGATCATTTTTTAAATGCAACCAACCACCTCAGAGCCACAGGCTGCAAAAGCTTACTACATTTATAATAAACTACTAACAAGGAGGAACAGGAAATGAACGAAAAACAGCTGAAAGCCCTGGAAAAAAGAATCCAAGTCTTAGAAGATATTGAAGCCATAAAAGACTTAAAGGCACGGTATGCAGCCGTATGTGATGATAAATACAATCCAGAAAAAGGGATAAAGCTCTTTACCCAGGATGGTGTTTGGAATGGCGGCAAGGATTTTGGAGTACATAAGGGAAGGGCCGCCATCAAGAAGTTCTTTCAGGGGGTTGCACAAAACATCGTCTTTGCCGTCCACTACTTTCTCCAGCCTACCATAAAAATCAACAAAGATGGAAAGACCGCAACAGGGAAGTGGTATCTCTGGCAGGCCTGCACATTTAAAGGTGGTACTGGTGTGTGGATATCCGGCCTGGAATATGATAAATACAGAAAAGTAAAAGGGCAGTGGCTTATGAGTGAAATGAGATTAAAACTCTTTTTCATGACTCCCTATGAACAGGGGTGGCACAAGATTAAGATTATGAAGTAGAAAGGATTGCCTGTAAATACTTATTCAACCATCAAAAACTCAAAGGAGGATATAAAATGGCTACGTTAGAACAGCTCTTTAAAAAAGACTTGGTTGCTAATTTCGGTCCCGAGAAGATGCTACCGGATCTGAAATTTGCAGAGATGGAGCCCGGCTGGGACTGTGGTGGCGGCACCTACACCATAACCAAAGAAGAAGTTGAGAAATTTAGCAAGCTGATGGGTGACCCCAACACCGGTGAAGTTAATGTACCGGTTGGGATGATCTATATTTTCGGTCTGCGTATCTGCTGGGACCGCAAAGTCTTCATTGATCAGGCAGTACGCGCAGGAGACAGGATTACCTTTTACAAACCTGCCAAAGTCGGTGATACCATCACTACCAAGTTCTCCATTGCGGACAAGAAGGAAGTGACAAAGGAAAAAGATGGCAAGGTCAGAATCAATAAATTTCTTTTTATTAACATGAATGCCACAAATCAGGACGGCGAGAAGATAACAGATGTCCGCATGAGCTTCCTGCTTCCAAAAACCATGCAATAAACTCTTAATAAAGGAGAAATAAAATGGCAAATACAGGAGATACCCTTGAGTCAAAAAGCCTTGCAGTCACCCAGGACCTGATTAATGAATATGCGCATATTTGTGGAGACTATAATACCCTGCATGTTGATGTGGAGGGAATGAAAGACCATCCCCTGTTTGGGGGTACCATCGCACATGGAACCATAAATGTAGAACCTGTGCTCCAGGCGATCTGTGCAATTCAGGGAACTACGTGGCCGAAGGAAGGCACGACCATTGATCTGCAATTCAGAGCTCCGGTGAAACCCGGAGATACTATCCAAAGCAAGCTGGTAGTTAAAGATAAAAAAACGGAAGGAGGAAAAAATATCTTATTGTGTGATATGTTTATATCCAATGATAAAGGAACAGATTGTGTAAAAGGCACTGCTGAAATTGTCGTTCCAGACTAGAAGGATGTTTTAAAACTAAGAAAGTGGAGGATGTTAGATGAAAATAAGCAAAGACACTAAAATTGATTTGTATAAGAGGATGGTTCGGCAGAGAACCTTTGAAGATAACACCACAAAAATCTTTGCCGGCGGTGAAATGCCGGGCTTTCTGCATCTTTCCCAGGGGGAGGATGCAGTAGCTGCAGGTACCTGCGCTAACCTGACAAAAGAAGACGTCATATTCACAACCCACCGCGGCCATGGCTGTATTATAGCCAAGGGCGCTGATTTGAAACCCATGATGGCGGAGCTTTTCGGCAGGATCGATGGCTGCTGCAGGGGCCGGGCAGGATCCATGCATTTTGCTGATGTTTCCAACGGCTGTATGGGATCAAACGGGGTTGTGGGTGAGGGCATGCGGATTTCGCTCGGAACTGCTTTCGCCCATAAGTACAACAAGACCAAAAACGTTGTTGCCGTCTTTTTCGGTGAAGGGGCAACCGGCACCGGTGCTTTCCATGAATCCTTTAACATGGCCGCAACTCTTAATCTTCCGCTCATTTTTGTGTGCAGCATTAATCTGTATGCCCAGATGACCCCTAAGGAAGACCATATCTCTATTGAAAACGTTGCTGACCGGGCTGCTGCTTACGGCGCACCGGGTGTCACCATTGACGGCAATGATGTTGAGAAGGTGTATGAAGAAATTGACAAGGCTGTGGAACACTGCCGGGCAGGAAAAGGCCCCTATATGCTTGAGTGTAAAACCTACCGGCACCATGGTCACTTTGAGGGTGACCCCTGTAACTATCGTCCGGAAGGCGAACTTGAAAAATGGCTCAAAAAAGACCCAATCGTGCTGTACGAGAAGAAGCTGAAAAAAGAGGGCGTGCTTGATGACAAGCAAATCAAGGAGCTGAAAGAAGCGGCTCAGAAGGAAGTTGATGAAGCAGTTGCTTTTGCGCGCCAGAGCCCGCAGCCTGATATCGAAGAGCTGTACAAAGATATCTATGCATAGGAAACGGGCTCAATAAAACAGTCAATTGTATGTGAATAATTCTTATCATTACGGGAGGATAGATAGATGGCAGAAAAGAAACCCTTAAATTTTCAGTGGGCAATAAATCACGGAATAGCAGAGGAGATGCGCAGAGACCCTACTGTATTCCTCATTGGTGAGGACGTCGGCAAGCCCGGAGGGCCGTTTGGTGTTACGCGCGGTATTATTCAAGAGTTTGGCCCTGAGCGTGCGGTTGATACGCCCATTAGCGAAGGTGCCATCGTCGGACTGTGCTGCGGCGCAGCAGCAGCAGGACTTCGTCCGGTGGCTGAAATTATGTTTATGAACTTTATCACACTGGCGGTTGAAGAGTTTTACAACCAGGCCTCCAAGATGCGCTGGATGTTTGGCGGCCAGGTAAAGCAGCCCTTTGTCGTGCGTGCTATGACCGCAGGCGGCTTTGGCGCAGGCCCGCATCACTCTTCATCACTTGAAGGCTGGTTTGCCAGCATGCCCGGCATGAAGGTGGTAATGCCCAGTAACCCCAAGACTGCCAAGGGCCTGATGAAGGCAGCCATCAGGGATGATAACCCGGTGCTGTACGTTGAGCCGCTGGCATCTTACAAGATGAAAATGATGATGCCGGAAGGTGATTATATTACGCCCATCGGCAAGGCTGAAGTGGTAAAAGAAGGAAGCGATGTTACTATCGTGAGTATCGGCCGGATGCTGGCTGAGGCTGAAAAGGCCGCTGCTGCATTGGAACAGGACGGCATTAAAGCAGAGGTTATAGACCTCTTAACCGTCAACCCATTTGATATGGAAACTATTTATGAATCTGTGAAGAAGACCAACAGGTGTGCTATCATTCACGAGGCCAAGAAGATCATGGGTTGCGGTGCTGAGATTGCAGCATCGTTGCAGGAAGATATGTTTGACTGGCTTGATGCGCCGGTTGCTCGTGTTGCCGCTCCGTTTACTCATATAGCTTTCCATCCCGCACTTGAAAAACACTATCTGCCAGATGCTGAGAACCTGATCGCAAAGGTTAAAGAGCTGGTCGGGTAAAACAAATTGAGATTGCCACGCCCTTTAAGGCTCGGCTTGGCCGAGCTCCCTGGCCGACACGAGTGTCAGCTCCCTGGCTGAGCTCGGGCAAAGCGGGCAGGCAGCCAGGCAATGGCATACAATTTTTAATTTTAAACTAAAAGAAAGGAAGTGTTGTTAATGGCTGTAAATATAACTATGCCCAAATTGGGTCTTACCATGGAAACAGGTAAAATTATTGAGTGGAAGAAGCAGGAAGGAGAACAGGTACAGGAAAAGGAAATTCTACTGGTAGTTGAGACCGAAAAGATTACCTATGATGTAGAATCCCCTGGTACCGGCATCCTTCACATTATCTCCCCGGTAGAATCAGAGGTGCCGGTTGCAGATCTGATTGGTTTAATCGCTGCTGATAAAGCCGAATACGACAAAGTTGCTGCCGAAGGTGCCCCTGCCGCAGTACAAGCAGCTCCGGCTACTCAAGTAGCTGCTGCTCCGTCACCAGCTACTGCTCGAACTGCTGCTGGAACTCCTGCCGCACCAGTTCGAGCACCCGGGGAAAGAATTAAGGCCTCTCCCCTTGCAAAAAGACTGGCAAAGGAAAAGGACCTGGATATAAGCCTTATTTCCGGTACGGGCCCCGAGGGAAGGATAATTGAGAAAGATGTCCTTGCCTTTGAGGAAACCGGAGCCGCTGCTGCAAGGGTGAAGATTTCACCGGTAGCGAAAAAGATGGCAGATGAAAGGGGGTTAGACGTGAGTACGATTCAAGGATCAGGTCCCGGGGGGAAAATTATTAAAGAAGATGTCGAACGCCACGTGGTTGCAGCTAAACCTGCTGCCGCTCAGGCACCATCTGCTGCCGCACCTGCTCCTTCTGAAGGTGACCGCCTGGTAAAATTTACCGGCATGAGGAGAATTATCGCCCAGAAAATGCTTCAAAGCAAGGTTGAGGCAGCCCAGGCCTATATGGCTAACTATGTTGACGCATCTGCTATCCAGAGCTTTAGAAAACAGCTTCTTGCCTATGCAGAGAAAAAGTTCGGTGTACGTGTTACCATCACCGACATCATGATGAAAATCACTGCCAGCGCCATTAAAGCACACCCTGTGATTAATACCCGTTTTACTGAGGAAGGAGACCTCTGGCTTCAGGATATTCACATGGGAATGGCCATGGCTATGAAGGATGGATTAATCGTACCGGTTATCTGGAATATTGATAAGAAATCGATCATCGAAATTGCCAAAGACAGAGTGAGCCTTATCGACCGTGGTCGTAATGGTAAACTAACACCAGATGATATGAAAGGAAGTACCTTTACCCTTTCAGCTATGGGAATGTTTGGCCTGGAAGAATTTTATGCTATTGTCAATCAACCGGAAAACGCTATCCTGGCTGTGGGAGCGATCATTGATAAACCCTGGGTTGTCGACGGTCAAATCGTTGTCAGACCCATTATGAACGTGGGTTTAACCTATGATCATCGAACCATCGACGGGGCAAAAGCCGGTCAGTTTATGCAAACACTCAAAACCTTCATCGAAAACCCCATGATGGTACTGGCGTAGGATAAACAAAAATATTCACCTGCCATTGCGAGGAGCGTTAGCGATCCCTCATGTAAAAGTTCGGGACAAGCTCAGCAATCTCAAAAAAAGGTTCCGAACAGGCTACGCAATCTTTAAAAGTATGAGATTGCCACGCCCTTTGGGATCGGCTTGGCCGAGCTCCCTGGCCGACACGAGTGTCAGCTCCCTGGCTGAGCTCGGGCAAAGCGGGCAGGCAGCCAGGCAATGATGACAATAAATATATTTTATCAGAAAGGAAGGTAATAAAATATGGCTGTAAATGTAACTATGCCCAAATTGGGTCTTACCATGGAAACAGGAAAAATAACTGAGTGGAAGAAACAAGAAGGAGAACAGGTGCAGGAAAAGGAGATTCTACTGGTAGTTGAGACCGAAAAGATTACCTATGATGTGGAGTCTCCTGCTACCGGCATTCTTCACATTATCTCCCCGGTAGAATCAGAGGTGCCGGTTGCAGATCTGATTGGTGTAATCGCTGCTGATAAAGCCGAATACGACAAAGCTGCTGCTGAAACTGCTCCTGCAGCTGCATCAGCTGCTGCTGAGAAACCAGCTGCAGCGACACAAGCAGAACCAGTCAAAGTTGTACCTATTTCAACGGCTAAGACTGCACCTGCAGTTGATGCCAGTAAAATAAACCTGGTGGTAATTGGCGGAGGACCTGGAGGATATCCTGCTGCCATTCGTGCCGCCCAAATCGGTGCACAGGTTACAATCATCGAGAATCGTGACATGGGCGGTACCTGCCTTAACAGAGGCTGCATCCCCACCAAGGTACTTTTACAATCCGCCCGTTTTCTCACCCAGATGAAGACAGCTCAAGCTTTTGGTGTTGTCACCGGTGAGGTAAAATGTGATTTCGCCAAGGCCATGCAGCAAAAGACCAAGACTGTCAGAAGACTGGTAGTAGGTGTGGGCTCATTATTAAAAAGCAACACCATCAAGATCATCAAAGGTACCGCTACCCTTGCTGATCCTCAAACAGTGGTGGTAAAAGAAAGCAATGAACAGATCAAAGCAGACCGTATCATCGTCGCTACCGGCTCTGTTCCTGCAAAGCCCTCCATACCAGGCATTGAAGAATCAGGTGTAATTACCACAGATGATGCACTGGAATTGAAAGAGCTTCCCAAGTCCATAATTATTCTTGGTGGCTATGTCTTCGGGATTGAATTTGCTCAAATCTTTCACGCCATGGGTTCCCAGGTGACCATCGTAGAATCCGGACCGCAAATTCTTGCAGATGAAGACAGTGAGCTGGTAAAAGGGTTTGCCAATCAGATGATTAAGGATGGTATCAACATCATCACCCAGGCTCAGGTCAAGAAGATTGCTGCTAAAAAAGGAGAGGTGAGCCTTATCTATGCTGACAGCGGAGGAGAGAAGGAAGTTGTGGCAGAAAAGATTCTCTGTGGCGACAAACAGAAACCTTACTATGAAGGCTTGGGAATCGAGAAACTGGGAATTAAAACCGCTTCAGATGGTGCCATTGCGGTAAATGACCGGATGGAAACCAGCGTTTCTAATGTCTACGCCATTGGAGATGTCATTGGCGGCTTGATGTATGCCCACGTGGCAACTGCCGAGGGCGAATGTGCCGCTGAAAATGCGCTGGGTATGCCTAAAAAGATGAGCTACCGTGCTGCTCCCCGTTGCCTCTACGCTACACCAGAACTTGCAGGTGTAGGTCTTACCGAGAAAGAAGCCAAAGCAAAACATGGTCAGGTAAAAGTGGGAAGATTTCCCCTGGTTGCAAGTGGCAGGGCCCTTACTATGGGAGACACCACAGGGATGGTAAAGGTTATTGCAGAACCAAAATATGGAGAAGTTGTAGGAATCCACATGCTGGGACTCCAGGCAACTGAGCTGATAGCTGAGGCTGTCCTGGGTATTCAGATGGAAGCAACCTTCGAAGAGTTTGCCCACACTATCCATGCCCATCCAACTCTGTCTGAGGGTTTGATGGAAGCAGCACTCGACGTGGATGGACTGGCAATCAATATGCCGGCGAAGAAAAAATAACCTACTCCCCTACACAAGGGGAAAGATTCATAATTTTCAGGTAACTTAAAAATCCTGCCTTATTACAGGCAGGGTTTTTAATAAAAGCTCTCTAACCGCAGATTCACCCCGTTAGATACTTACTATATAACAAGGTGAACTTTACTATATTTTTTATTCTTTGAACAAATTACCTGCTTCATAAGGTTTACTATCTAACGGGGGAACCGCAGAGATTAATAATTAATATCCTCTCCTCTGCATACCCAGTGTTGAACTTATATAAAAGCTAAAACAGATATACTCTATGACTTCACAAAAACAATCATCGGCATGGCGCTACCTTGACACCGGCTTTTTAAGTGGCTATGAAAACATGGCTATAGATGAGGCTGTCTTCAAGAGCTGCCAGCAGGGAAAATCGCTGCCAACAATCAGGCTTTATGGCTGGACCCCCCCTGCAGTATCTCTAGGTTACTTCCAGAAAGCTGAGAAATCGGTAAACCTTGAAGCCTGCAAAAGACGAGGCGTTGATGTAGTAAGGCGGTTAAGTGGTGGCAGAGCCGTTCTTCACGACAGGGAATTAACATATTCTCTTATCTGCCCTGAAAAAACACCTCCTTTTGGCAATACTATTCTCGAAACCTATAAGACAATCAGTATGTGTTTAATCAGTGCTCTCAAAAATCTTAATCTTGATGTAAAGTGGGTAACATCCAGAGATAAACACACTGCTTACAATGATCTCCACGAAAAAACAGCCAGCTGCTTCTCTTCCCCTTCCTGGTATGAAATCACTGTTGAAGGCAAAAAGATATGTGGCAGTGCTCAAAAAAGAGGAGATGGTGTGTGGCTGCAGCATGGTGCTATACTGATAGAACACGATGTTGAAATGCTTGCCGATGTGCTTTCTTCAGGAAAAAGCAAGCAGGATTTTTTAGCTGAGATATCTTCCACTACTACTTCAATAAATCATCACTTAAGTAAAAAAATAGACTTTTTTACATTAAAGGCAATTGTGCTTAAGAGTTTCGAGGAAAATCTGGGAATTTGCCTGAAAGTGGGAAATCTTACAGATTATGAATATCAACTGAAAGATCAGCTACTAAAAGAAAAGTACCAGAATAAGGAATGGAATTTTCGTACAAGCTCTACTTGCAAAGACAGTACATCGATAGGTACGCAGGTAGTATAAAATTTAGGAATTAAGGAATTAGGGAATTGAGGAATTATTAAAAAGCTTTGAGCAATTAACCTACACAATTCCTAAATCCCTAAATTCCTAAATATACAAGCTAGTATGTAGTGAAACGCTTCTTTAAAAAGGTAACCATTGCAACCAGCGATAGTTAAAATTTCAATAAATATTAATTTTATTTCAAGGAGGTTACTATGTTTCCAGAAGATCTGAAGTACATCAAAACTCATAGCTGGGTAAAGGTTGAAGGAGAAAACGGAAGGATTGGTATCACTAACCACGCACAGGAACAATTAAGCGATATCGTCTTTGTGGAACTGCCTGAAGCAGGGAAAGAAGTTAGTAGCATGAACCCCTTTGGTTCCATCGAGTCAGTTAAAGCTACCCTTGATCTCATCACCCCCGTAAGTGGTGAAGTAATAGAAGTCAATGAAGCTTTAAATGATCAGCCTGAAAAGGTTAATCAGGACCCTTACGGGGAAGGCTGGATGATTGTGGTCAAATTGAAAGATCCAGGTGAACTCGATTCTCTAATGTCCGCTCCTGACTACAAGGCTTTAGCCGAAGCAGAGGCGGAAGAATCATAACAGCCACATAAACAGGATGCAAGATACATAATCCATGATACGTTGATTTTTTATCTTGTATCTTGCATCGTGTATCCTGATATAAAGAGAATATGAAAAAGAAGGATGAACGGTGGGTTCATCATTGCTCCGGCAATCCCGCTATCTACTTCAAGACGGAAAACATTTTAGAAGAGTTGCGCCTCCATACTGTGTGTGAAAGTGCTCAATGTCCCAACCAGGGCAAATGTTTCACGGATGGGACGGCAACTTTTCTTCTTCTGGGGAATATCTGCACCCGTAACTGCAGATTTTGTGCAGTCGAGCACGGCTCCCCCACACCGGTAGATGAAGAGGAACCTTCCCGCATCTCCCAGGCAGTAAAAACCCTGAAACTTGAGCATGTTGTTCTCACTTCAGTGACAAGAGATGACCTCATCGATGGGGGTGCTTCTCAATTTGCTCAAACCATAAAGGCTGTTAGAAATGAGAATCCAAAAGTCACCGTAGAAGTCCTAATCCCTGATTTTAAAGGTTCAGAAGAGGCTCTGAAATGTGTGATGGATGAAAAACCAGATGTGTTAAACCACAATCTTGAAACGGTCCCTCGATTATACCCAAAGGTCCGCCCCCAGGCAGATTATAAGCGTTCCCTTAAACTCTTAAAGCGAGCTAAAGATTATAAAGGATGCTCTTATACCAAATCAGGGCTCATGGTAGGTCTCGGAGAAAACCATGAAGAAATAATCGAAGTTTTGAAGGAACTCAAGAATGTTGACTGTGACTTTTTAACTATCGGTCAATATCTCAGACCATCGTTCAATCACTATCCCATCATTCGGCATGTGAACCAGGAAGAATTTGAATCCTACAAAGAGCTGGGTGAAAAGATGGGATTCAAAAACGTCTTTTCCAGCCGCCTGGTGAGAAGCTCCTTTATGGCCGGAGAATTCCTTAAAAAATCACTCTACCATTGAGCACAGAGATCACATCTTTCTTCGTGGATCTTCGTGCCCTTCGTGGTTAATTTATTTTCGTGCCTTCCGTGATTCAAATTATGGAAAAAGAAGCCTTGATTTTAAATCTTGATACCATATCCTATGAGGAAGCCTTTGATTTGCAAAAAAGGCTGGTAGAAATGCGCTCTCAGGATAATATTAATGACATCCTCATTTTGTTGGAACATCCTCCTGTTCTCACTGTTACCAGGAAGGCCACTTTAAAGAATGTCCTGGCCTCCCCGGATGAATTGAAAGAGAAGGGAATATCCCTTTGCAAAACTAACCGCGGGGGTGATATAACCTACCATGGACCCGGGCAGTTAGTAGGATATCCCATTATGGATCTTAAAGAACATGGCAAGGATCTTCACAAGTATATTCGCAATATTGAAGAGATGATCATTAAACTCTTAAGAGACTATGATATTTCAGCCCATCGGGACAAAAACAATCCGGGCGTCTGGGTAGGGAAAGAAAAAATAGCAGCAATAGGAATTGCGGTCAAATCAAGCTGGACTACAATGCACGGATTTTCACTAAATATCAATCCTGACCTTAGCCACTACTCTCTCATTGTCCCCTGCGGCATAACTGATAGAGGAGTAACTTCCCTTTCTAAACTTCTGGGGAAATCTGTCAGCCAGAAAGAGGTGCGTGAGAGACTGATTCAGCACTTTCAAGAAGTATTCAACGTAATTACAAAAAATATTAGCATTGAAGAAATTATATGGCAGTAACTAAAAAACCTCCCTGGATAAAGGTAAAAGGACCCAGCGAGAAGTGCTTAAGCGATATGAAGGAAATGCTTGACAGCCTGAACCTTCACACTGTCTGCGAAAGCGCCACTTGCCCCAATGTTGGAACGTGTTTCTCTAAAGGTACCGCCACCTTCATGATACTGGGAAATATCTGCACACGCAACTGCGGATTTTGCTCCGTAGAGCACGGTACTCCCCTTCCTGTGGATCCAGAAGAACCCTTACATATAGCCCAGGCATCGAAGATGCTCAATCTTAAACATGTTGTCATTACCTCGGTTACTCGTGATGATTTGCTAGATGGAGGAGCGAAACAATTTGCTGATACCATACAACAGGTAAATCACCATCTCCCAGATAATTCTACCGATGTCCTCATCCCCGATCTGAAAGGATCAAAAAATAATCTTAAAATCGTAGTCGAAGCAAAACCGGATATCCTTGCGCATAATCTTGAAACCGTTCCCAGGCTCTACAAGACCGCTCGGCAACAAGCTAACTATCATATTTCCCTGAAAATATTGGAATGGACGAAAGAGATTGATTCCACAATTTATACCAAGTCCGGACTGATGCTGGGTTTGGGAGAAACCAGAGATGAAGTTTTAAAAACCATGGAGACGTTACGACGTGTCAAGTGCGATTTTTTGACCATTGGTCAATACCTAAGACCAACGTCTGAAAACATAGAGGTTGTTGAATACATTCATCCGGACATCTTTAACCAGTATAAAGAAGATGGTGAAAAGATGGGATTTCGATACGTTGCCTCAGCACCTTTCGTAAGGAGTTCCTTTCACGCTGAGGAAGCGCTCAAACATGTAAAGAAGGAATCTTCTTAAGTTCACAAAACGCAGAGCTGAGGGGCTGGGCAAAGATAACCGAAAAACTATGATAAAGGTAAAAACTATCGGTTAAATACTGCCTTTCAAAAAGCGGCACGGCTTTGCCCAGTCCCTCTCCAGCGCCTTGTTATTTGATCTTCTTATGTAAAATATTTTGAATCGATTTAAGAGCAACACTGTTAATTTCCTACCATATACATGCGAAAGCCGAAAAGTATTGCTATCAACCCTGCCACTATCGATAAACACCCTAATATTACATATATTTTATCAGAATTTTTTCCAGAATTTGACCTATTGTATTCATTTTCTCCAATTCTATAAAAGTAACCCCAAATAGTATCTTTATCCTTTTCACTGTAAATCTTCAAAAGGACCAGACCAAGGAGTATTGAAAAGGTACCAAAAATAAATCTAAGATAAATATTTGTGATGACCATTTTGAAGATACACTTCTATTCAATTGCTATAAGTATACAAACAAATAACGGCTGAGCTCACTGGTTTTTACGGAGCGCAGCGGAGTAAAAATCCAGTGCAGCGATTTGTTAGCCAATAATACAGCATTTATATTGTAATATATGAATTATTTCCTTGACACACAATGAAATCCTTCGTATATTGCTGGTGTTATGATTCATTACATAAGGAGGCTTTAAAGATGGTAACAGCAAGAAATTTATCGCAAATATATAACAAAGCACACAACATAATGAGAAATGTTGACGGTCTTCAGCCACAAGAGGCTTTTGACGAACTACTAAAATACTTATTTTTCAAACAACATTATGAAGTATTAACAAATAATCACAACTCAATTTCTTACAAATTAGTGAAGAAACTGTTTTCAGATTACTTAGGGAAAACTAATTCATGGTCTTCTAAAATATGGAGAGAACAGAAGTTTTTTTTAAGCGATGAATGTTTATCCAATATTCATGATTTGCTTTTTCAGATTGATTTTTCAAAGATTAACTATGATGTAAGAGGTAATGCAATAAAGGAATTCCTAACACCTGAAATAAGAAAGGGGCTGGGCATATTCCTAACACCTGATGAAGTAGTTTCAGCAATAGTAGACTTTATGCCATGCCATTCTAAGATCAAAGTCATGGACCCTGCTTGTGGTTCAGGTACTTTTTTGATTGAATATCTTAAAAAGCTCAACTCTATAAAATCAATAGAAGTGTTTGGGATTGACAAGAGTCCCAGAATGTTACTATTGGCAGACTTAAACTTAGGGCATTTACCAAAGGTGAAGTTTTCAAAACAGTTGTCAGACTCACTAAAAGATACTGAAATTAACAACGGGTTTGATGTAATCTTTACCAATCCTCCTTTTGGAGTTTCCATAGACGCTAGAAATTATGATTTTAAGAATTTTTTATGTTGCAAGGACAAAAATGGATATCCACTAAAAAAGCAAACAAGTGAAATTATATTTGTTGAGCGATGCCTACAACAGCTAAAGCCTGGTGGAACGTTGGGGATAGTAATCCCAAAAAGTATTGCCACGAATAATACATTACAACTGGCACGTACAGCTTTAAGTCACTATGGATATATTTATGCCATTATGAGTTTACCACCTGAAACATTTGCTTCAACAGGAACTCAAACTACGACTATTGTTCTTTTTATCAAGAAGTATAAGAATAATAAAGAAGTAAATGAATCAATAGATTTGGCACTTGCCACAATTGATAATGTGGGTTTTGATTCTACAGGACGAAGTCGAGAAGGGAGCGAACTTCCATTTTTTGCAGATTTCATGACAAATGCCATTAGTACTGGTAAGCCTTGCAAATATGTAGAATTAATTCCCTATGCAAGAAAAATAGAAACTTTTACAAAACTATCCGATGTTTTTATTTCTAAATCAAAGAATAAGAATGACCTGATTTTGGGCGATATTTGTCATTTCATTGGTACTGGACGAACTCCTGCAAGAAAAGATTATTCGGAAAAAGGGAACTTTCTTATTAAGGTTGGCAATCTTTCTGGGTCAGGCATTAATTGGGAGGCTAGAGACCGAAACTTTATTAGTGACATGGAATCCGAAAAAAGATGCAAGGCTAAAAAACCATTAATTTTAAAGCGTGGTGATATTCTTTTGACTTCTTCAGCGCACAGCCCCGTGTATATTGCGAAGAAAAGTGATATCTTTACAGGTATCCCCAGTTTCATAAAAACTAATAGTGTGTCTTTTGTTGGTGAAGTTATGCTAATAAGAGTAGACCCAGTTAGGGTTGACCCTTACCTGCTTTTAGCATTTTTACGTTCAAATAAATCAATTAATAGTATTCAGAAAATGGTTCGTGGTCAAACCGCCCATCTTCACCCGAAGGACATATCTCAATTAGTAATACCGAAAGAGCTATTTGACAAAGGCAATAAATATGAAGAAGTTGCAATGCTACTAAGAAAACAGGCAAAAATGAGCGAAGAAATGAATCTTCTTATTGCTAAGCAATCCGATCTACTTAATTCTGCTTAGTTGAAAGTTTGAGTTTTGGCTTCTTTCCCCTATCTTCTATTGTATACCGCCTTAGCTTCTGAAACTTTATCGGTATCTCTCAAATGCAGAAGTCCTCGGGCACTTTCGTCCAAAAATGGCAATGTTGTTAATAGCTTGTTCTTGTTGATAGATTTTTTACTAGCAATTTCTTTCAGGTCGTTAAAAGTTTTTCCCTTGCTAAGTAAAGAACTCAAAGAGTATTGATTTTTGTCCTCAGCTAATAAAGTTAATTCTTTAATGTTTAATAACGAAGTTGGCATTCTTTCTGGCGTCAAATTTGCACGGTCTTCTTCTGGAGTGACGAGTGATTTAATTATTATTTCTGGTGAATTATTTGCGTTTATTACAGTTGCTTCAAACACCTTTACAGGATTGCACAAATAAAATTGGTAGCTGTAAGGCCAAAAGTTTTTAGGAGCCGGCGTTTTATTGGGATTTCTTCGTATGTGCTCAAGAAATATTTTATGAAAATAATTATCCATTATCTCTGAAAAATATTTGTGTCTTTCACAATTATTCCAAATTTCAAAAGCCTGAAAACGAATATCGTCAAAATTGGCGTCATCAAAATTTGGATAATCTGCTATTGTCAGGAATACCCTATCAATTTCTTTGGTTAATAAATTCAACTCATTTTCAGATTTTACAGAAAACAACCATTTGCTGTCATCCATTCTTTTTAAGTTTACAGAGCCACAATGAGGGCATTTGTCTTCTATTCTCAGAACCTTCTTTTTGCACTCATTGCAAGTGTCTAACTGATCTACTCGACTACAGGATTTCACCTCAGAACCATCTTCCAAGTCGTCACCTCGCGCGCCAGTTCTAGAGCCTTGAACACCTGTTACAAGAGAAGCAAGATGTTGCCCGGGATACCCAATTTTCATGTTCGGGGTTTGTTTCGTAATTTTAGACCAATCCAGTGCTTTAATTCTGGGTAAAAGCACAAGCTCTTCCAAAAGCTTTCTAATCAAATGTTCATTATTGCTTATTTTTAGATACTCTTTTTTTGGCTTCAAAGTTTTTTCCTTATATGGCTAACATAATTATTGAACTGTTACCCTTATTTTGTTAAGACTCTACTGCTCAGAGGTTAGATTTTCAACAGAAATACTCAAAAATGCAGCAGTTCCGCAACTTAACATATTTTACGCAACAGATTAAGCAAAAAGAGTA